>JAKALH010000412.1 GCA_021813225.1 Chloroflexota bacterium | reverse complement strand
GACCTGAACATTCTCGACGCGGCGGCCGGACTTGCCTTACAAGCCTTCAGCAATAACCCGGCGACCACCTCGGGGCTGACCTACGGATATTTCGGCGGCCAAATCTATTCCAATGGCGCGAATATCCCCATCGCCAATGGCACGATCGCGCTCACCGCCAGCGTGACCAACTACGTGCAGCGCACCGCCGCTGGCGTCGTCTCGGTCAACTCGACGGGCTTCACGGCCGGCCTGATCCCGATGGCGCAGGTCGTCGCGGGCGGCGGTTCCATCACGTCGATTACCGACAAACGACCCGCGACGATAGACCTATACGGGGCACCACCCGGTTTCAAGAATTATCTCATCAACGGCGACTTCGCGATCAACCAGCGCGTCTTTGCTGGCGGCGCACTGGCTGCCGGCGTCTACGGTTTCGACCGTTGGAAAGCAGGCACGGGCGGCTGCAATATCTCGCTGAGCGCGGGCGTGCTGACGCATACCAGCGGCCCGCTGGTGCAGGTGATCGAGGCGCCGAACCTCGCCGGCAAAACGATCACGGTGAGCGTTGAAGGGCTGAGCGGCGGTAGCTTGAACGTCAACGTCGAGGGGGTGACAGGCGTCATCGCGGCTTCGGCCGTGCGGGCCGGCGTGACGTTGGCTGTTCCATCGACCAGCACGGGCAACGTGACCGTGACGCTGACGCCCGCGAGCGGATCGGTGACCTACAAGCGCGTGCAGGTGGAGCTGGGAAGCGTGGCGACGGCGTTTGAGTGGAGGCCTACTGGTATTGAGTATGGACTTTGCCTTCGTTATTTCATCGCAATTACTTCGACATCTGGGAATGCTTTCGTAATGGGAGCGGCGTACACGAGCACGCTAATCCTAGGTTTTTTGTACCTGCCGGTCGAAATGCGAGCGTTTCCAGCGGGCTCGGCAACAGGGACGCTTCTCTTTGTCCCTGGGCCGATCGCAGCCACTGGTACCGCAACAATATTCGTTTCTAGCGCGCAGATCATAGCCATTAGCATGCCCGTGTCCTCGGTCACGGCTGGCACAGCCGGCTACATGTCATCCAGCGGCCCAAGTCAAACCATTAGTCTAGATGCGGAGCTCTGACCATGTACCAACTCACCGAAAGCCCAGATCTGATCATCCGCCTTGATGACGGCGCAAGCATCCCGCGCAGCCATCGCTGGTGGGGCGATTACGAGGCGTGGCTCGCAGATGGAAACACGCCGCAGCCAGCGCCTGATACGCGAGCCGCTGATGCCCGCGCTACTCGCGACGGACTGATCGCCTCCTGCGACTGGACGCAGATCGCCGATGCACCATTGAGCGCCGCTCAGCGCACCGCCTGGGCTACCTATCGCCAGGCGCTGCGCGACGTGCCAGCGCAGGCGGGTTTCCCGGCAACGATCAATTGGCCGGTGAAGCCTTAGAACCCGTGTAAATCCCCCTCGGCAGCCCGCATTCCTGCGTGGCAAAAAGGGCGTTTTGGTGTAAATGGAATCGCCCGAAACACTTGATCCTGCTACATCGTTGCCTTGACTGTTAATCAGGGGGTCGCTGGTTCGAGTCCAGCTTCGGGCGCCACTTTCAAGCGGTACGTGTAAATCAGCGTGTAAATCAATCAAGCCTATAGGCGTCAGCGCGAATCAGCACAGCCTCTGCATTGGCGTACAAATCGCCCGTATCGAGGTCGTCCCGAATGCGGCGCAACGCCCAATCAAGCGCATTGACGAGATCGGCCACGATGGTGCGTGCTTCTGTGACCTCCTGCGCAAGCTTGTGACAGATAGCCTTTTGCACGTCTCCGCTCACGAGTGGCTCGGTGTTTTTGATTCGGGCTGCGGCGGTTTCCAGAATCTCCAGCAGATCCGTCGGCCTTACATTTTCGGGCTGCTTTCCCATCACTTCCTCCTAGCAGGGTCAACGACCTGCGTTAAAGATTCACTTTCCGCAGCGCCGCCTCGATGGCACGCCGGACGAATTCAGCCACAGGTACGCCTGTCCGTTCCTTCTGTTCCTTGAGGCGTTCGACCATCGACGCCGGGATGAAGTAGTTGACGCGGGTCATGGGGTCGGGTTTGGTGGTCATGCGGCCTCATCCTGATTGTCGGCTATAACGCCGGCGATCTCATCTCGCAGTTTTTTGGCGGCATAACTTCCGCCCAACATCACTATCGCTGTGTCGCATTCGCGCAGAAGAAGCAATAGCTTTTCAATGCGTCCACGTCCAGCCTTAAACCCATCATTCCATCTTTCGTCCAAGGCGTCGCACTCATCACATGGCGGCCAGTTACCGTGTTGGCAGCTCATGGTTTGCTCCCGATGCGGTTGCGTGCGTCAATCAGATTCATGCGCGTTTCGACCGTCGAGCTATCAAGGTATGCGTCGAGGCTTTCCAGAAGCTCCGCAACCATGCGGCGTGACAGCCAGAGATCCATTTCGCGGTCAGGGCCGGTTCGGTGGCAAAACATCCATTTGGACGCTCTCTCCATTGAGCCAAGAACATCTGCCTTTTCCACGTCACTCTCCCGCTCGTTGATATGCCGCTATCCTACCGCCAACATACACACCAGTCAAGCACTATTTGTACCGTGCCGGATCGACCACCGCCAGCTCATGATCGTAGCGATCAGTCATCGCCTCGGTCTTGTGTCCTCCGCCTGACTTCTTCTGATCGGGCGACGTGTCTGTGATCCCGCGATGCTTCAGCCCGTGCAGGCCGAAGCGTGCATCCTGGTCGATCACCCCAGCCGCGATAGCCTCAGCCATCGCCCGCCGCCACGCGCTATTGAGCGCCGACTTGCTCAGGGCGCTACCATCCTCTGCCACGACCAGCGGGCGAGCCTCCTGCGCCCGGAATGACGGCCTCTTGAGCCAGATACGGGCGCGGCGAGCGACAAGCCAGCTCCAAGCCTCGCGCAGTTCGGGACACCAGCGGGTCAGGTTGTCTTTGCTGCCCTTAACGCGGCGAACGTGGATGCCTGCCTCGGTCGCATTGGCATCGGTCAGCATGCGCACCTCGACCGACCGCATACGGCACCTGTAGGCGATTTCTGCCACGGCCCAGACATAGGGCGGCACTGCTCCGGCCCGACGGGCCGGATACGCGCCACGACCGCGCAGGAACGTTATGACGGCCTCCATCGTGTCAGCCTCGGGCATCCGGTGCGCCTTGCGTTCCTCGGCCTGCTCGACGCCTTTGGCCGGGTTGCTGACCGCATGCCCGCGCTGCATCCCCCAGCTGTACGCCGCCGACAGGTAGCGCTTGACGTGGTTGGCCTTCGCTGGCGTCTTGCTGGCGATGTCGTCGACCAGGCGCTGCACCAGCGGCATCGTAATCATGGATCGGCGCAGCATGGCGAACGGCACGCCCAGTTTCGTCTGGTAGCGCTGCAACGCCTTGCGGCAGTAACGGTAATCGTCCTGTGTCGCGGCGGAGCGCTTGGCGAACTGTTCCGACGCCTCGAATATGCCGAGCATGTAATCCAGCGTCGAAGCGTCCACGCCGCGCGCCATCTCTACGGCCCGGTGAAGATCGGACATCAGC
>JAKALH010000411.1 GCA_021813225.1 Chloroflexota bacterium | reverse complement strand
GAGAGCCAGCGCGTCGCCGATATCCGGCGCGAGCGCCAGTTCGCCGAGTACGGCGAAATCGTGGAGCGCGTCAAGGAACGCATCACCGCGCTGCAGGCCCAGACGACCGGATTCATCCAGATGCGCGAGGAAGTCCGCCGCGCGCTGGCCGAGTTGCCCGACATTCAAGCCCGCCTGGAAGTGCGCTTGAATGAAGTGGTGGAGATACAGCACGACGCCGAACTGCGCGCCAAACGCCAGGCCGACGAGTTCCGCGACGTGATGCAGAAGGAGTGGAACACGTTCACCGTCGCACAGGAAGAGAAGTGGTTCGAACGCGACCGGCGCATATCGGACTACGAGTCGCGCCTGCAGGCCATCGAAGACGAATTGCCCACGTACCTGCCGCAGATTACGCCGGTGTACGAAATCCTGGAGTCATTTGCCAGGTCATACGCCGCCGCGGGCCGCGAGTGGCTGGCGCAATCGAGCCAGTTGCTGGACCGCGCCCGCATCAATATTCCGTCGGACACCAAACCGTCGCGCCGCCAGCGCCGCAAGCAGAAAGCCGAAACCGCGCTGATCCAGCCAGAATCTAACGGCGCCGCGCCGCACGACGGCCTGGACGACGACCTGGTGCACTGACAGCGGGCATGTACGTCATTGCCACAGCCGGGCACGTTGACCACGGCAAATCTACGCTGGTTCGCGCCTTGACCGGCATCAATCCCGACCGCCTGCGCGAAGAACAGGAGCGCGAGATGACCATCGATCTCGGCTTCGCGTGGATGACGCTGCCGAATCGGCAGAATGTCGGCATCGTCGACGTGCCCGGCCATATCGATTTCATCGAGAATATGCTGGCCGGCGTCGGGGGCATCGACCTGGCGCTGCTGGTCATTGCGGCGGATGAAGGGCCGATGCCGCAGACCCGCGAACACCTGGCGATACTGAACCTGCTGCGCGTCCCGCGCGCGGTCATTGCCCTCACAAAATCCGACCTGGCGCCGGATGACGACTGGCTGGCGCTGGTCAGCGCCGATATTCGCGAACTGCTGGCGCCAACGACCCTGGCAGAAGCTCCGATCATCCCGGTGAGCGCCCGCAGCGGCCGCGGGCTGGCCGAGTTGATTGAAAGCATTCAGGATACGCTGGCCGAAACCGACCGCCTGCGCGCACAGGGCGATATACGCCGCCGCGATCTGCAGCGCCCGCGCCTGCCGGTAGACCGCGCCTTCAGCATGCCCGGTTTTGGCACCATCGTCACCGGCACATTGCTGGACGGGTCGTTCCAGACCGGCGACGAAGTGGAGATCATGCCGCAGGGGCTGGCGGCGCGCATCCGCGGCCTGCAATCGCACCGCCGGAAGCTGGACACGGCCTCACCGGGGAGCCGGACAGCCATCAACCTGTCAGGTGTGGCGGTCGAGGAAGTCCCGCGCGGAAGCGTTGTTTCCATGCCGGGGCGGTTACACGCAGGAACGCTGCTGGATGTGCAACTGGATATCCTGAATGCACCATTCGTGCACGCACCGCTGAAGCACAATACGGAGATCAAGCTCTTTCACGGCACCGCAGAGCACATCGCACGGGTGCGCCTGCTGAGCGCGGCGGAACAGCCCCCCGGCTCCAGCGGATTGGCGCAACTGGAGCTGGCGTCGCCCATGGCCGCCGTGAACGGGGACCGCTTTATCATCCGGCTGCCGTCGCCGTCGGTGACGATTGGCGGCGGTGTCATCATCGATGCGCGACCGGCTATGCGCTACCGCCGCCGCGCCGGCAAAGCCGACGCCGCCGTGCTGTTGCGATTGGAGACCATGCTGGAGGGAACGCCGGCGCAGCGTCTGGAAAAGACTTTGATGCGCCTGGGGTTTACCACGCGCGCGGATGCGTCCCGGCAGGCCGGTTTGAGCGAGAGCGAGTTCGCCGCAGCCTGCGCCGAACTGGCCGGCAGCGGCGTCATACGCGAGACGGGCGGTATACTGGCCGGCGAATACCTGTGGCGCGATACGCTGGCGGCGCTGGAACGGGTGACGGCAGATTACCATGCGGCGCAACCTCTCGCCAGCGGCATCCCGCGCGAATCACTGCGCAGTAAACTGGGGCTGGCGCCACGGGTATTCAACGCCGTCCTGCAATATGCGGCGCAGACCGGCACAGCAGTTGACGGGGGCGAGAGCGTCCGGCTGCCCGGCCACCAGGTGCGCTTCACGCCGAGCCAGCAGGCTCGCGTCGACCAGTTGCTGGCGCAGTTCCGCAATCAGCCTTTCAATACCCCGTCGGTCAAGGAATGCCGCGCCGCCGTCGGCGACGACATCTACGAGGCGCTGCTGCGCCAGCGCCTGCTGGTACAGGTCAAGCCGGATGTGGTATTCGCCGGCGACACCTACGAGAATGCCGTGCAGCGCGTGCGCCAGATGATCGAGCAGGCCGGCCAGGTCACTGCCGCGCAGGTGCGCGACGCTTTCGGAACAACGCGCAAATATGCGCTGGGATTGCTGGAGCACCTGGACGAAATCGGGGTGACCCGCCGTGTCGAAGATGCGCGCGTGCTTCGATAACGCCTGTTTCAGGCGCTGCCTGCGATTTTGCGGAACCAGGTATCCTGTGCGCGGATGAATCGGCGCGTCTCGCGTTTGACGGCTTCGACGGCATCAGCCAGCGCAGCCTGGCCCAGCGCCACGGCAGCCAGTTCGCGATAACCCAGCGCCGACATGGCCGGTAACCGCAGCGCTTCGTTTGCCTGTATGCCCCGCTCTGCCAGTTCATCGAGAAGCCGGCGCACTTCGTCCAGCCAGCCGCGCTCAAGCATATCGGCAAGCCGCGCATCGGCGCGCGCATAGAGTTCATCGCGCGGCAGGTTGACGTAAACGATTTCCACGTCGGCCGGCTCGAGCGGGTGGCGTTGCTGCAGGTCGCTCCAGCGGCGACCGGTCGTCTCGATCACTTCCAGCGCGCGCACCACGCGGCGGATATTGCGAGCGTCGATGGTCAGCAATGCTGCGGGGTCGCGCGCGCGCAGTTCCGCAGCCAGCGCCTCGCCGCCTTGCTCTGCGGCCAGAGCCAGCCAGCGCGCCCGCACGTCGGGGCTGGGCGGAACCTCAGGCACCTGCCAGCCTTCCAGCACTGCGCGCACATACTGGCCGGTGCCGCCCACCAGCATGGGAACTTTCCCGCGCGAGCGGACGTCTGTAATGGCGGCGCGCGCCAGCGCCGTGTATTCAGCCAGGGAGAAAAACTCGTGCGGATCGCGAATATCCAGCAGGTGGTGGCGAATCCATGCCCGTTCCGCGGGAGAGGGCTTATTGGTGCCGATATCCATGCGCCGGTATACATGGCGCGAATCAGCCGAAATAATCTCGCCGCCAATGCGGGGAGCCATATCCATCGCACGGGCCGACTTGCCGCTGGCGGTCGGGCCGATGATGACGATCAGCCTGCGTGTATCGGTCATGGGTCAGAAATGTAACGGTTTTCAGTAGAGTTATGCGGTTGCCGCCATGTTACCATCAGCTTATATACTTGACTCAAGCGCGATTCGACCACCCATGCTGATCTGTCAGC
>JAKALH010000410.1 GCA_021813225.1 Chloroflexota bacterium | reverse complement strand
TTGCGTATCGCCGCCGCACTCCCGCGCTGCACAGCGGCAGCTATGCGCCGGTGGATGCGGACAAAGATTGCTTCGTGTACTGGCGGGTCGATGGCGGCGCGAGGCGATTGATCGCGTTGAACTTTGCGAATGGACCGCGCACAGTTGCCACGCCCGGCGGCGGTAAAGGGCGTGTCGCGCTCTCCACGCACATGAACCGCGACGGCGAAGTTGACCTGGGTGCGCTGGCACTGCGCCCGCTTGAGGGCGTGATTGTAGCGGTGTGATGTGCATGCCCTTGCGGAGGTCTTTGGCCTTCGCAAGGGAATTTACTGCGCTTTTATCTCGACTTCATCCAGGCGCAGCGACAGCGCCGTGCTGGCCCCGTCTGCGCCCATGGAGATGCCGTAGACGGTGTTGGCCGCCTCAACCGTGCGGCGGTTGTGCGTGATGACGATGAACTGGGTCTGCTCCGAAAGCGTTGCCAGCATGCTGCGGAAGCGCCCTACATTGGCCTCGTCCAGCGCCGCGTCCACTTCGTCCAGCACACAGAAAGGCGTCGGCTTGACGCGCAGGATGGCGAACAGCAGCGCGCCCGCCGTCAGCGAACGTTCGCCGCCCGACAGTAATGCCAGCGACTGCGGCCTTTTGCCGGGCGGTTGCGCGTGGATATCGATGCCGGCCTCGTCGATGTTTTCGGCGTTCGACAGGGTCAGGCGCGCCTGCCCTCCGCCGAACAGTATCTTGAATGTGGATTGGAAGGCCGTGGCAATGGCCTCGAAAGTCTGCTTGAAGGTGGCCTGCATCACGTCGTTCAATTCCACAATGACCTGCTGCAGCGATGCCGAGGCGCGTTCCAGGTCCTGCGTCTGCGCCGTCAGGAAGTCGAATCGCTCTTTCAGCGCCGCATACTCCACCTGCGCCTCGAAGTTGATAGCCCCCAGCCGCTTGATCTGGTTGCGCAACTGGGTGACGCGCTCTTCCACGCCGGGCGCCAGTTCGTCCACCGCAGGCAACTGATTGAGCATCTCAATGACAGCGGCGCGGCGTTCCTCGGCGGCAGGCGGGGGCGCTGAGGCAGCCGATTCAACGCTCGCGCCCGCTGCGGGGATGGCAGCCGGCGCTGCGCCGTTTTGCGCGCCTGCTTCATCGGCGGCGCGGCGTTCGTCGGCGTCCAGCGTATCGGATGCGCGTTCGTACAGCGTTTCCAGTTCGTCGTTGTGGCGCGCCAGTTCCAGCAGGGTGATGTTCAACTGCGACTCGGCTTCGCGATATGTCCGTTCGGCTTCGCGCCGCCGGGCTTCGGCCTGCGAAAACGCCAGCTCCACCTCGCGCAGTTCCGCCTGGACGGGGTTGATGACATCATCCAGCTCGCGCAGGCGCGCCCCGGCTTCGGCAGCGGCCCGTTCTGCGGTCTGCAGGGCAGCCTGCGAAACTGCGTCCTGCTCTTCCAGTTCCACCGCGCGGCGCGAGCGGGCATCGCGTTGCGCCTGGCCGTCGGCCAGCGCCGCCAGCCGCTCGCTGCGCTGATTCTGGGCGTTGCGCACGGCTTCTGCGGCAATCGTGACGGCGGCGCGGGCTGCATTCAACGACTCCAGCCAGCCGCCGGCCATCTGCTCGCGCAACTCGCTCTCGCTGGCGGCCAGGCGCTCGGCGGACTGCGAATGGGCGGCTTCCGCCTGCGCCAGGCTGGCGCTGGCCGCTGCGACCTGCTCGGATACCTGCGCCAGTTCCTGCTCGGCGGCGGCGATGTCGCCGGCAACCTGCGCCAGTTGCTCCTCAAGGCTGATGATGCGGCGGGCGATGTCGTCGCGCCTGTTTCGTCGCGCCGCCGCATCGCGCGTAAAGGCATCGCACCCGCGCGTGTTTTCGTCCAGGCGGCGCCGCGCCGTTTCAAGCTCCTGCTGAGCGACCTCGCGCGCGCGGGCGGCCTTGTCGTGGTTTGCCTTTGCGGCAACCGGGTCTACCAGCGGTAATGTCTCCGGCCTGGGTTCTTCTCCCAATACGATCGGTGAACGCGGCCCGGGCGGCAGCGCCAGAAAGCCGCTGGCATGTGCGACTTCGCCGTCCCGCGTGACGCACAGAGCGCCTTCGGGCAATTGCGCTGCCAGCGCGCGCGCGGTGTCCAGGTCGCGCGCGATGAACATGCGCCCGGCCAGCACCTGCAGTGCCGGCAAGAGCCAGTCCGGGGCGTTGAGCGAGTCCAGCAGAGGTCGCGCCGATGCGGCATGTGCGCGCTCGCTCAGAACGGCATCCAGGCGCGCGCGTTCCTCCACCAGCGGGCGCAGGTCTGCCAGCGGCACGATTCCCAGGCGTGTGTTGCGCCCCTTCTGCGTGACCAGCCAGGCGCGCGTGCGTGTCACACCGTCGGGTGACTCGATCACGATGGATTTCAGCAGGTCGCCCAGCGCTCCTTCTACGGCGCGCCGGTCGTCGGGGCGTACCTGCACCAGCGCAGCCAGCGTGCCGCGCAGGCCCGGCAGGCGGGCAGCCTGCGCCTGGTCGGTCAGATCGCTGCTGTTCTGCTGCAGGCGCATCTCGGCGAACAGGTTCACCCGCGTCGCCATTTTCTCTTCGGCTTCGGCAGCCGCCAGGTTGGACTGCGCGGCGGACAGCGCCGTGCGCGCTGTTTCGACGGTGTGCGCCAGCGCCTCATGCTGCGCGTTCAGTTCAGCAGAGCGCGCGCTGTCCGCATCGATGAGCGCATTGAGTTCGTTCAAGGCGCTCATCCCGTGCTCGCGCTGGTCGTTGGCGCGTGTCACACGCTCCGTCAGGTCGCGGGTCTGTCTGGTCAGCAGCGCCTGGCGCGCCCGCAGGGCGTTCACGCGGTTATACAGCGCGTTCATTTCATTCAATGTGCGCGCGTGATCCTGCTGAGCGGCGGCGCGCGCTTTCTCGGCATCTGCCCGCAATGTCTGGCGTTCTACCGCCGCGGATTCGGCTGCTGCCAGTTCATGCTGGCGCTGCATGTGTGTACTGGTGCAGCCTGCCAGCGCCGCTGCAGCATGCGCAGCGCGCAGCGTCAGGCTTTCCAGCGCGGTCGTGCGCTCCTTCAGCTCGCGGCGGGCGCTGGCTAGTTGAGACTGCACCGACGCTGCGCGCTCCCGCAGCACGGCCAGGTCGCGCGCCACGGCCTCATTCTTCCGGCGGGCTTCGTCGCGGAGCGGTTGCGTATCGCCGACGCGCGCGCGCAAATCCGATTGCTGCGCCTGCAGCCGGGCGGCGGCGCCCTCCAGCGATTCCACCAGGTCGCGTGCCGCCTGAACATCGCGTTCCTGCTGCTGGCGCAGCGCAGTTGCCTGTTCGACGGTTTGCCGCGCGTGGCGATAATGGTAGCTGAACCAGCGGTAGGTAAGCTCGCGCAGCTCGTTGCTGAGCACCTGATAATGCCTGGCGCGGTTGGATTGCCTTTCCAACTGGCCGACGCGCGGCGTAATCTCGGTCAGAATATCGCGCACGCGCTCCAGGTTATGTCTTGTCTCCTCAAGCTTACGCAGGGCATCGTCGCGCCGGTCGCGGTAGGCGCCGATTCCTGCGGCCTCTTCGAACAGGGCGCGCCGTTCTT
>JAKALH010000409.1 GCA_021813225.1 Chloroflexota bacterium | reverse complement strand
TTGACCTTGCCAGGCATGATGCTGGAGCCGGGCTGCACCGCCGGCAGGCGGATTTCGTCCAGCCCGGTCGACGGGCCGGAACTGAGCAGGCGGAAATCGTTGGCTACGCGCACCAGCGTGACCGTCAACGTGCGGATGGCGCCGCTGAACGCAGTCATATCGGCCATGCTCTGCATACCCTCGAACAGGTTGTCCGATGTGAGCAGCGGCTGGCCCAGCAGTTCGCTCAGGCGCTTGACCATGCGGGCGTGGTATTCGGGGTGCGCGTTCAGGCCGGTGCCAGTGGCGGTTCCGCCGATGGGCATGCGGCGCAGCGCCTCGGCGGCCTGCGCGATGCGCTCGCCGTCGCGCGCCACGGCCTTGGCGTAGCCGCCGAACTCCTGGCCCAGCCGCACCGGCACGGCATCCTGCAGGTGCGTGCGCCCGGACTTTACCACCCCGTCGAATTCCACCGCCTTCTGCTGCAGCGCGGCGGCCAGTTGGTCGACGGCGTCCAGCAGTTCCGGCGTGCGCCACAGGCAGCCCAGCCGGATGGCTGTGGGGATGGTGTCGTTGGTGGATTGCGCCATGTTGACGTGGTCGTTGGCGCTGACCGGCTTCTTCGGGGTGTCCAGCGCCGCGCCCAGGATTTCGCTGGCGCGGTTGGCGATGACCTCGTTGATGTTCATGTTGTGGCTGGTGCCCGCGCCGGCCTGGAACGGGTCGACGACGAACTGGTCGGCCAGTTTGCCCTCGCGCACTTCCTCGCAGGCGGCAATGATGGCATCGGCCAGTCTGGCATCCAGCAGCCCCAGGTCGCGGTTGACGTCCGCCGCAGCGCGTTTGATGGTCGCCATACTCCACACGAAGGCGGGGTACGGGCGCATGCCGCTGATGGGGAAGTTTACGACCGCCCGCTGCGTCTGCGCGCCGTAATAGGCGCCGGCGGGCACCTGCATTTCGCCGAGCGAATCTTTTTCGATACGATAGCTCATGATATCTCCGTCCTCATATACCGAGGTTCCCTATTTGCCAGGCGCTGCACCGGCTTCTTCCAGATCGGTTGCGGATGCCTCGCGTTTGGCATTGCGGCGCTCCATAAGCTGGTGGATGACGATCGGCGCGAGCGACAGCAGGACGACGACCACCAGCGCCACTTCCAGGTTGTTCTTCACAAACGGGATGTCGCCGAACAGATAGCCGATCATGGTGATGCCCGCCGTCCACGCGATGCCGCCGATCAGGTTGAACGCGAAGAAGCGCCGGTATTCCATATCCACCGCGCCCGCGACGATCGGCGCAAAGGTGCGCACGAACGGCATGAAGCGCGCAATGATGATGGTCTTGCCGCCGTGCTTTTCGTAGAAGGCGTGCGCCTGTTGCAGGTACTTGGGTTTGAAGAAGCGCGACTCCGGGCGGCTGAAGATGCGCGTGCCGGTCTTGCGGCCGAACCAGTAACCCACGTTGTCGCCCAGCACCGCCGCCAGCGCCAGCAGCGGCAGCAGCAGCGCGATGTGGAACGGGCTGGTGGGCAGCGCGGCCAGCACGCCGCAGGTGACCAGCAGGCTGTCGCCGGGCAGGAAGAAACCGAAGAACAGGCCGCTTTCGGCAAAGATGATGAACCAGACCACCGCGTAAGCCAGAAACGGGAAAGGCCCCTGGCTCAATGCCAGCAATGTTTTTTCGATCAGATCAACCATGTTTGGATACTCGCTCTCAGGCCGTGCCGAATTGCCGGTCGCCGGCGTCGCCCAGTCCGGGCACGATATAACCCATCTCGTTCAGACGTTCGTCCAGCGCCGCCAGGTAAATCGGCACGTCGGGGTGGGCGGCCTGCAGCCGGTTGACCCCTTCGGGCGCGCCGATCAACCCGACGAATTTGATGTGCTGCGCTCCCCAGCGCTTCAGGATATCCACCGTCGCCACGGCGCTGCCGCCGGTAGCCAGCATGGGGTCCAGCACCAGGCACACCTGCACGGTGGGATTCACGGGCAGTTTGTTGTAGTACTCCACGGGGTGCAGCGTGCGTTCGTCGCGGTACAGCCCGATGTGCCACACTTCCGCATACGGCAGCATCTCCAGCGCGCCTTCGACCATGCCCAGACCGGCGCGCAGGATAGGGATCAGCCCCAGGTTATCGCGCAGTTTGCGGCAGTTGGCGACGCCCATGGGCGTGGTGATCGGTATCTCGACGGTCGGCAGGTCGGCGGTGGCGTCCGCCACCATTAGGATTGCCAGCTCGCGCACGACTTCGCGGAATTTCTTCGGTTCAGTCTTTTGGTTGCGCAACAGTGCCAGTTTATGCTGCACCAGTGGATGTGATGACACATGGAGTTGAGACATTATGGCGATTTTACCAGTAACAGGTGCGAGCGAGAGGCGGTGAAGGTCAGAAGTCAGAGGCTTCAGATATAAAACCCGGCAGGTCTCCCTGGGAAACGGGCTGTGGCAGTGGCATGATGTGCTGGCGACGGCTGCGCGACGGGCGGGTGCAGGGTGGGTGGGACAAGCGGCGCCGCCGCGCCGGCCACTTTGGCGCGCTGCTGGGCTGGCTGCGCCGCAACATCCACCAGTACAAGCGCAAGCACACGCCGGATGAGTTGCCGATGATAGCTATGGATTGCATTCGGCGTGTGACGCCGTGCGATATCGTTCAAGACCGCTTGGTTGGCTAGTTTGTGTGTATTAGCCCTATTGCAACTTGATGATTGTTCCGCTCGCTCTGTTATATAAGCGTATAGTGGTAAATTTGCTCTGATACCCCCGCTTCTCAAGAATCTCTGTGCTGGTGATACTCGACGATAGGTTGTATGAATCAGCCACAATATAAAGCCATACCTCGGAACAATTCGTCAGGTATCGCCCAACGTTCTGGCCATGGGTTGAGACCACGTAGTCGAGTTCGCTTGATGATGCATCTGTCCAGTCGAAACTGACTATGTGCCAAGTGTCCAAGTCATTAGCGCGATGGATAATAATCAAGCTAGAGCACTGCTCCAAAAGAGAACTATCAAATTGTTCATAGCCGACTCTGACCTCTGCATAATTCTTGTTGGGGACGTTTTCCGAGACAATGCGTACAATTGCTGACGCCAAACCTGCTATGTCAGCGCTGCTTAAGTCTGGGTGCGATCTCGAGAAGACGTTGACAATGAGAGGTATGTCATGAGTACGTTCAAATTCCTTCTGTGCCTCTTTGATGACTTCTTGCCGCAGGACCTCGTTTCTTTTCTTGTTTGAGCCGGCAGGGCCTTGGCCCCGGTAGTAGCTAGCCAGTTCTATACCTGTCGCTTTATCAGTGCCCTTGATGATGAAGTCGGGATTTTTGCCTTCGATGATTACCCCTGACGGGAAATCGGGGTCTAACTTAGCAATCTCGTCCAGCCACAGCCGTTCTATCTCTTTCTTGTTGGCCATCTTGACATCCCCCAATGAACGTACAGTAATCTCACTTCTATATCTCAACTGAAACTGCTACTTGGTGGTGTTAATGATAGAACTTTATATTTAACATCATGCGTGTGACATTGGTAAGATAGCAGCCAATGAACACGCTCCCCCCTGCCGACCAC
>JAKALH010000408.1 GCA_021813225.1 Chloroflexota bacterium | reverse complement strand
GATCTCATAGCTGGTGCCGCTGGCCTGGCGCACCATTCCTTTCAACTCCATGAGTGCAAGCGTGCCTGTGACGACCTCTGTGGGCAGGTTGACCCGATTGACCAGATCATCAGTCTGCACCGGTTCGTGCGAAAGCTGCGCCATTAACGAGCGCTCAAGGTCGTTCTCCGGCGCCACCGCCTGAGCTTCGATAAAGCTGGACACCATGCTCAGGTTCAGTTCTTCCAGGATGCTGGCCGTGTTCATGACCAGCTTGGCGCCCTGCTGGATCAGCTTATTCGTCCCTCTACTCGAGTGGTTCAGGATATTACCGGGGACGGCAAACACTTCGCGCCCTTGTTCCAGCGCAAAATCGCTGGTGATGAGGGCGCCGCTGCGTTCGTCCGCCTCGACGACGACGACGCCCATGCTCAGCCCGCTGATGATGCGGTTGCGTGGCGGGAAGTTCATCGCTTCGGGTTCGGTGCCGGGCGGATAATCGCTGACGATTGCGCCGTGTTCGATGATGTCCTGCGCCAGTTTACGGTGTTCCGGTGGATAGACGATATCCACGCCGCAACCCAGCACCGCTAGGGTGCGCCCGCCGGCTTTGATGGCGGCCTGATGGGCATAGGCATCGATGCCTCGTGCCATGCCGCTCACGATGGTGATATGGTTGCGGGCCAGCTCGCCGGCAAGCATTTCGGCCACTTCGCGCCCGTAAATCGACGCACGCCGTGTGCCGACCAGGCTGACAGCCCAGGCGTCCGCATCCGTGAGGCGGCCTTTGATATACAGAACCGGCGGCGGGTCGGTGATCTGCCTCAAGAGGCTGGGGTATGCGGCGTCGTCCCAGGTCAGCACGTCAATTGACATGGCGGCAAAGCGCTCCAGCTCATCGACCGGCTGAGTGGCCTTGCGCGCTTCGACGATGGCGAAGATCGACTTCTGATCAAGCCCGGCGGCGAGCAGTTCGGAGGGGTGGGCGTTCCAGGCTTCGGCAAAGTCGCTGAAATGAGACTTCAGCAGCCGCAGCCGGACCGGGCCGATGCCTTTGATATGTGATAAGGCGATGAGGCAGGCGCGTGAATCAGCTTGCGGCATGGAAGTTCGCCAGGTCTGCGCCTACACAAGCGGCGCTATTTGCGCAGCCATTCAGCCGGTCAGCCCGTCGGGAACGACGACGGTCATCCGGCTGTGCTCCAGGTCTATCTCGCGGATCACACTCTCGATGGCCGGCAACAGCAATTCTCCACCTGCGGCTGCTTTGACGATATAGACGTCGTTACTGCCGGTCGCCAGAACCTCGCTGACGATACCGATTTCATTCCCAGCAACTTCAAAGACATGCAGTCCGACCAACTGGTGCGAGTAGTATTCACCGTCAGGCAACTCAGGCAGTTCGCGCACCCGTATGGAAACGCGCATCCCGCGCAACGTTTCTGCGTCGTTGCGCGTGTTCACTCCTTCCAGCTTCAGCAGCAGCGCACCCTGGTGGACGCGACGCCCCTTGATACGCTTTGCCGATGACGAATCATCCAGGTATATTTTCCTGACACCCTCAAGCGCGGCGAAGTATTCGGGTGCGGTCTGGAGCTTGACCTCGCCCAGAATGCCATGTGGTCGGGCGATATGACCGATCTCTAGAAGTGCCGGGTCTTTCTCCCCCATCGGACCGCTTACAGGATTTTCAACGCGATATGGTTGTCATTCGGGCTGGCGGTTCGCAGCAGGACCCGTATCGCATTGGCTACTTTGCCATCTTTCCCGATTACGCGCCCGGTTTCGTCATCCGCTACCGTCAGCGTGTACACCAGCACGCCGCGGTCCTTCCTCTGCGATACCGTGACCGCGGCGGCGTCATCGACCAGCGCTTTAGCGATGTAATCGATCAGTTCTTTCATAGTGCGTCAATCAGTCGGCTGTCTTCGGCTGGGCTAAATGGCCGATGCGCGTGCGTGGATCGGGCACGACGGCGGCGGCTTCCTGCGCAGCCGCTTCCGCCAGCAAAACATCGGGCGCTTCGCCTTTCATCAGGCGCTCAAAACGGGCGCTGGTGCCGGACTTCTTAAATAGTTGCATCACCGAGTCGCTGGCCTGCGCGCCGACCTTCATCCAGTACAGCGCTCTGTCTTCCTGGATTTTAACGGTCTCAGGCTGTGTGCGCGGATTATAGGTGCCGATGATCTCGATAAACGCGCCATCGCGCGGCGACTCTTTATCCGCCACTACGATGCGATAGAGTGCTTGATGCCTGGAACCCATGCGGCGTAGACGAATTCGTACCATTTAACTCCTTGGAATCATTCAATATGCGTTCAGCGACAGGCCATTATAACCTTGAACGCAGGCGTGTGCCGTCGCCGATATCGGTTGTCAGCGGCGGCCGAACATGCCGCCAAGCCCCCGCAATCTGGGATTGCTGGAAAGCTGCTTCATCATCTTCTGCATCTGCCGGAACTGCACGATCAATTGATTGATCTCCTGAACGCTTGTGCCGCTGCCTTTGGCGACGCGACGTTTCCTGGATGCGTTCAAGAGATCCGGGTTGCGGCGCTCTCCCGTGGTCATGGAATTGATCATGGCTTCGACGCGCTTCAGTTGCCTGTCAGTCATATCCGGGCTCAAATCCTTGCTGAGTTTGCCAAAACCCGGAATCATCGCCATCACCTCGTTCAATGGCCCCATCTTCTTGACCTGTTGAATCTGGCTCAGGAAGTCTGCCAGATCGAACTTCGCCGACATCATTTTTTCGGCGGCCCTGGCGGCTTCCGCCTCGTCGAAGCTGGTCTGCGCCTTTTCGATCAGGCTCAACACATCGCCCATCCCCAGGATGCGGCTGGCCAGGCGGTCCGGGTAGAAAGGCTCGAAGGCATCCGGTTTTTCGCCGACCGACATGAACTTAATGGGCACACCGGTGACGGCGCGCATGCTGATTGCCGCGCCGCCGCGAGCGTCACCGTCGACCTTCGTCAGGATCAGCCCCGTCAGGCCCAGTCGCTTATTGAACGTTTCGGCGATATTGACGGCTTCCTGACCGGTCATTGCATCTGCGATCAGCAGCACTTCCTGCGGCTTTGTCACCGTTTTTATCTTCTCGACTTCGGCCATCATCATCTCGTCGATCTGCAGGCGTCCAGCCGTATCAAAGATGACGATATCATAGGCTCCCTGCACCGCGTGCGCGATGGCATTCTGGCATATCTGGGGCGGCGGCACTTTACTGCTCTCCGCATGAACCGGTATATTCAACTGTTTACCAAGCTGCTCCAGTTGCGTGATAGCGGCAGGACGGTAAGTGTCGGCGGCAACCATGATTGGTCGCATGCCATTACTTCGTAAGCGCAGGGCTAACTTGGCGGCCGCGGTGGTTTTACCCGTTCCCTGCAGACCGACCAGCATGATGGCGTGCGGGGAAGGGCCGCCCAGGTCGAGTTTGCCGGGTTCTCCCAGTGTTGCCAGTAATTCTTCGTGGACAATCTTGACCACGGCTTGACCGGGCGTCAGGCTCTTATGCACTTCGGCGCCGATGGCGCGGGTGCGCACCCGTGCGAGGAACTCTTTGACAACCTTAAAGTTTA
>JAKALH010000407.1 GCA_021813225.1 Chloroflexota bacterium | reverse complement strand
GACCTCGCTTGCGGTGGCCGGCGATTGGCGCGGTTCATGGGATGGCACGTTGTACGGCTATTCCGGTGCCGATGCGTTGAACGGTGCCAGTGTGCTCAATCCTGGCAACCGTATCGCAAACCTTGCTCAGCATAGCGACACTGCCGAGGCGCGTTTCGACCTGAAGGCGGCAACGGCATCCTGGCGTTTCACCGCACTGCCTATCCTGCAGGTGCGCACCACCGACACGAGCGGGCGCGGCAATGCCGCCTATCTCAGCCGCTGGCGCCTGGGTTGGCGTGCGGCGCAGGCGTGGAGTGTGTCAGCCGGGCGCGAATTGCTGAACTGGGGCGCGGCGCAGTTCCGTTCGCCGTCCAGCCCGTTCTATTTCGACAACGGGCGCACCGACCCGATGCGCGTGCTGTCCGGCATGGATGCCGCGGTATTGTCCTGGACGCCGGACCTGCATCGTTCGCTGACGCTGGCGCGCATCGCCGGTTCCGGCCATGCGGCGGCCGTGCCCGATCCGTGGCGCGACGGCTGGCTGGCAAGGTGGGCGCAACGCGGCGAGGACTGGAGCGGCGGACTGGCGCTGGCGCAAGCCGCGGGCCGCGCCCCCTTCGTCGGCCTGAACCTGCAGCGCACGCTGGATGATGCCTGGCTGCTGTACGCGGAGGCGAGTTCAGGCACGCGCAGCAACGCACTGGCTTCGCCCGCGAATGCGGCGCAGCCGTTTGCGCTGCAGGCCGAATCGCCGCGCCGTAGCGACTGGCTGCTGGGCGCGTCCTATACGCTTGATGACGGCCAGAGCCTGTATGCAGAATTTCTGCATGACGGCCACGGCTACACTGCGGTGCAGGAACAGGCCTGGTTCGCGCGCGCGGCCGCAGCCCCCTCCGCCGCCGGCATGGCGCTGGGTTACGCGCCGTCGCTGCTGGGCCGCGACTACCTGCATCTGGTGTGGCAGAGCAACCTGATGGACAGCAGCGGCTACTGGCGCACGATGGCGACGCACAGCTTTACCGACGGCGGCAACCAGCTGTCCGGCTATGCGGAATATTTGCTGCACGGGCAGGTTTCGCTGTTCGTGCTCGGCGCGTTCTCGCCGGGCGGCGCGCGCCGGGAATTTTCCGCGCTGCTGCGGCGCAGCCTCACCGTGGGCGTCAAGCTTGCCCTGCCGTAGCCTGACACCGATAATCCGCCGATGCGCAAAAAACTGCTGATCGCCTTCGCTTCCACGCTGCTGTTCGACACCGCCATCGCCGGGCTGTTGACGCTGGTCGACTTCTATCCGGACTTCTGGATCAACTTCGTGTTCTCGCAGTGCATCGGCTTGTCGTTGTGCAGCGTCAATGCCCTGGTGATGTGCTGCGTGTCCGGTAGGCGCCGCTGGCTGATCCTGATATCGGCGATGCCGGTCAGCATCGTGTTCGGCGTGGCGCTGGCCGCCTGGCTCATCGGTGCCGGCGACTGGAGCAATCCGCTGCTGCGCACCGCGGTGGTGATCGGCCTGTTCTTCGGCGGCATCGGCAGCATTCCCACTTTCCTGTCGGAGCGTATCGAAAAACTCGATACCGAAGTGAAACAGCGCCAGTTGCAGCAGAGCGAGGCCGAGCGGCGCGAACTCGAAGCGCAGCTGAAACTGCTGCAGGCACAGATCGAGCCGCACTTTTTGTTCAACACGCTGGCCAACGTCGGCAGCCTGGTCGATAGCGACCCGGCGCAGGCGAAGCGGCTGCTCGACCGCCTCAACGACTGGCTGCGGATCGCGTTGAGCCGCGCGCGCAGCGATACCGCCACGCTCGGCGACGAGCTGGACATGCTGGAAAATTATCTGCAGATCCTGCAGACGCGCTTCGGTGCTCGGCTGCGCTGGAAGGTCGAGGCGGATGCCGATGTGCGGCGCAGGCCGTTCCCGCCGATGCTGCTGCAGCCGCTGGTGGAAAACGCGGTGCGCCATGGCATCGAGCCCAAGCTGGGCGGCGGCGAACTGCGCATCGCGGCAGCCATCGCCCAAGGCCGGCTGCAGCTTTCCGTGCACGACGACGGCGAGGGTTTCGCCGAGGCGCCGCAGACGGGCAGCGGGCTGGGCAACGTGCGTGCGCGGCTGGCCGCGCTCTACGGTGAGGCGGGGCGATTGCTGCTGGAGGGCGGGGCGGCGGGTGGCACCACGGCGACGCTGGAGATCCCGGCATGAAGGCCATCATCGCCGACGACGAAATCCACCTGGCCGAGGATCTTTGCCGGCGCCTGGCCCGGCTGTGGCCGGAGCTGGAAATCGCCGCCGTCGTGCAGGACGGTCTGGCTGCCGCGACCGCGCTCATGCAGCACACGCCTGAGTTCGCCTTCCTCAACATCCGCATGCCCGGCATGAGCGGACTCACAGCGGCACAGGCCGCCCCGCCGTGCTGCCGCGTGGTGTTCGTCACCGCCTACGACGAACATGCGGTGCAGGCGTTCGAGCAGGCGGCGGCGGACTACCTGCTGAAGCCGGTTTCCGACGAGCGTCTGGCGCGTTGCGTGGAAAGGCTGCAAAAGCAGGCGACCGCGGCACCGGACCGGTTGCTGGCGCGACTGCAAAGTCTGCTGGCGACGCAGGACAAGCCGGAACCGCTGCGCTGGCTGCGCGCCCAGGTCGGGCAGCAGGTGCGGCTGGTGGCGGTGGAGGACGCGTGCTATTTCCAGACTGCCGAAAAATATACGCTGGTCTATACCCGCGATGCGGAACTGCTGCTGCGCACGCCGCTCAGGGAACTGCTCGCACGGCTCGACCCGGAGCAGTTCTGGCAGGTACACCGCGGTACCGTGGTCAACCTGCGCCAGGTCGTTTGCGCCCGGCGCGATGCGCTGGGCAAGACCGTGCTGGCCCTGCGTGACCGGCCGGAAACGCTCGCGGTAAGCCGCAGTTACGCGTACTTGTTCCGGCAGATGTAGCCCCCAGAAGGACGCAAGCGCCTCAACACCTATTGAGTCCCGTAAAAGTACGTGACATCAGAACGTCAACTCAGCTTGCTTCCAGAATGCGGCGACGCGATTCGGTCGGCGCTGCATGGACCTGAGCCGATTGCGGGCGAACTGGCCGACTTCGCCGATGGTGTTCAGGCAAAGATTGGCGATCTCGTGCTTCTTGAGATAAGCCCAGATCGCCTCGACCGGATTGAGTTCGGGCGCATAGGGCGGCAGGCGTGCCACAGCAATCCGCCCGTCTTGTTCCTCGAGCCAGGCCTTGACCTTGCGGCTGCGATGGGTGGCGACACCATCCCAGATGATGAGCAGCGATCGCTTGATCTGGCGGTTGAGGGCGATGAGGAACTCGATGATCTGCTCGGAGCGGAGGGCGCCGGGAAAGAAGCGAAAATAGAACTGCCAGAACGACAGTCCCGCGCTAGCCGACAGTTGCTTCCAGGTGAAGCTGTGCTGGAGGATCGGCGTCTGGCCGCGCAGGCTCCAGGTGCGAGCGACGCTCGGGCGTTCGCTCAATCCGGATTCGTCGATGAAGACGATGGTCCGACCTTCGCGCTGCGCTTTTTTTTGAGCGAGGGCCAAGTGTGCCGCTTCCAGCGGGCAATCTCGGTCTCGTTGCGT
>JAKALH010000406.1 GCA_021813225.1 Chloroflexota bacterium | reverse complement strand
TCTCACCCCGCGCAATCTGCGCCATGCGTTCCAGTACCTTGTTGGTGAGGATTTTGTTCTGGATATCGCGGCGGTTCTCTTCGCGCATCAGGAAGCGGCGCAGATCCGCATTGCTGCTGCCGCCATACTGGGCGAGCGTCCGCTCGACTTCGGCAGCGATTTCCTCATCGTTGACCTGAATCCCTTCGGCCTGTGCAACCTGTCGCATAACCAGACCGCGACGGGCGCGATTCTCCGCATTCGGCCGCAACTCGTCGCGCACCTGCTGCTCAGTCTTGGCTTGCACCTTCAGCCAGTCTTCGAACGGCATGTTCTCATCGCGGCGCACGTCTTCTTTGAACTCGTTGACCAGCTCCGTCAGCCGGTCTTCCACATAGATCGGCGGATAAGCCAATTCAGACAGGCTGGTGAAAGTATCGAGCACCTGAGTCTGATACTGCTGCACTGCGGCGCGCGTCCGGTATTCCAACAGCCTGTTCTGCAGATCTGCCCGTAAATCCGCCAGCGTGTTGAACGACCCGACCGTCTGCGCGAGTTCGTCGTTAATGTCCGGCAGTTGACGGCTGCTGACCCGTTTGACATCGACGACCGCTGTGCCTTCTTTGCCCCGTAATGACTCGTCGCTGTAGTCTTCCGGCAGTTTCAGCGCCACATCCTTGTGCTCTCCGGCGCTCATCCCGACGATCACATCCGCCAGGCCTGGAATCCCTAAGCGCGCATCATCCAGAACGACCGGTCGATGGTTGTGCAGGATTTCTGCTCCATCTACCGAAAACTCGATATCGGCTTCCACAAGGTCGCCCAATTGCGCAGGCCGTTCCGCCAGCTCGACGACGGCATTATCTTCGCGAATGTATTCCAACTGCGAATTCACATCGGCTCCGGTAACTTCGGGAGCGACAAACGGGACACGAATCGACTTGTAGTCCTTCAGGTCGACAGTCGGTTCAAGCGGGACTTTCACCACCAGTTGTGTCGGCGACGATTTGATGTCTTCAAACTGTCCCGGACCATAAGGCTCCACCCTGGATTCGTCGATTGCCTGAGAGTAGTACTTACTGCCCAGTTCATCCGCCAGTTCGTTCGTAAAGACCTGCTCGCCAACGGAATTGACGACAACGTTAATGGGAGCCATGCCGGGACGGAATCCCGGAATACGGAACTGCTTCGACAATCTGCGCGCGACATCGCGCCGCGCCTGCGCCACCGCTTCATCGGGTATGGTGATTGTGATGCGCGCTTCATGCGTATCGAGATTTTCTACTTGGAGGTCCATATTGATATTGACTTCGGCACAAAGATTAAGATTCCGGGTCGGTGTCTGTTTTGTCCACTATCAGAGACGAGGCAGGCGAGCAGCGTCATCCCGTGCATCAAAGCCATCATCCACCGGCACATCTGGTTCACCTGTGGGGATGGTGGGACTTGAACCCACATGGTTTTCACCACATGATCCTAAGTCATGCTCGTCTGCCAATTTCGACACATCCCCATATTAGCCAAACGATTATACTATCATCACTTACGTTACAGGGTCGCTCATTGCGGGCGGCCTCGTTGAGGCGAGATGAGCATTGAGCCATGGCTGGATGATGCGGCGTCGTCTGCACAAAGGCCAGAGACAGCACCACATTCCCAGACCAGGCTGATCGCGGAGCGCATTGCGATCGGCGGCGTCGCCGTGCTGTCGCTGCTGATCCCGTTAGTCATCGGGTTACTGTTCTATCTGGCTGTCAACGATGAAATTGTGGTAAACGCTGATGACCCCTTGCGCACCGCCCGGCTGTGGATGGTCATGGAGAAAGCCGGCGCAACCGGTCTGGGGCTGAGCATCGCCGCACCGGCGCAGGCTGCCGGAAGCGTCCAATGCGCCTTTACCACCGTCATATTTCTAAAATGGGACAAGCCCCTGCGACTGGAGACGAACGCCAGTTACTGCACCTGTTATGAACGGCGTAACAATCAATTGATACAGACCAATAACGCTGTCTGCCGGTGAGCACAGAGCACATGCTGGATGATATACTCGCGCGGTTAAGTCGAATCGGAGAGACCATTTCCGGAAATGTTAAAAGAAATCTACATCGTACGCCATGGACACCCCCAGATGGGCACTGGGCTGGCATACGACCGTGTTCCCGGCCCGCCATTGTCCGATGTCGGGCAGGCCGAGGCCGCGTTGACTGCCGAATACCTGCGCGGGCGCGATATCGAACAGATTTACAGTTCGCCGCTGGAACGCACGTTGGGAACTGCGCAAGTCATCGCCGCGGCGCTGAATGTGCCGATGCAGGTAAAACCTCAACTGGCCGAACATCGCAGCGACGAGAAATACGACGACGTCAAGGCCCGTATACGAGAGGTGCTGGCTCAACTGGATGCGGAACCGCGCAGCCACGTCGTTCTCGTCACGCACGGGTCGCCGATCAAAGCGTTGTTGCAGGTGCTGTCGCTCGATACCATCGACCTGTCCAAACATATCTATCCGAACGGCAACCATGTTCCTACGGCGGGAGTGTGGCGCGCCAGCCGCGACCTGTTCGGCGTCTGGGTGCTCAGCCTGGCATTCAAGCCAGCCGCCGCAGTGCCCGCCGGGCACATCCCCACCTAGCCATGCGAATCACCACAGGCCGCGCCAAGGGGCGAAAGCTGAAATCTGTGCCCGGTGAAGGGACGCGCCCGATCACCGACCGGGTGAAGCAGGCCTTGTTCAACATCCTGGCCGACGACGTCGTCGATTCAACCTGGCTTGACATGTTTGCCGGAACCGGCGCTGTTGGCATCGAGGCGCTCAGCCGGGGTGCCAGGTCGGTCGCATTCATCGATCAGGATGCCATGGCGGTCCGCACCATAGAGGATAACCTGAAGGCTACACAACTGGGACAGCATGCGCGTGTCATCCGGCAGGATGCATTTCGTTATATAACGGGACACCCGAATACGTCATACACCTTCATCTATATTGCGCCGCCTCAGTATCAGGGGCTGTGGGCACAGGCTCTCTCACTGATCGATGGCAACCCGGGCTGGCTGGCACAGGATGGCGCCATCATCGTGCAGATCAACCCGCGCGAGTATCACGCCGTGGAGATCGCCCGCCTCGAACTGGTCGATCAGCGCCGCTACGGCGCAACAATGTTGTGCTTCTATGAGCATACAGGCGAAGCTGGTGCTGCGGATACGGAATGAATATACTCAGCGCACCATCGGTCAGCGGGCATAAGCCGCGATGACGGTCGGCACCTGCACCAGAGAGTCCATCTGGATGGCATCGGGCACACCGGTGACCCATAATCCTGAGGATGCCCCCCCATCCAGGTTCAGAGCCGCATCAAGATTCAACAGTGCGCTGGACTGCAGGTAGTGGACCAGGTCGCCCATCGTCCAGACCGGTGAATGGCAGATACCCAGCAGCACCTTGCCGTTGCGGTCGATGCCGATGAAACTGCGTCGGTTGCGCGAGCCGTCATCGGGTATACCGTCGACCGCTTTACCGTTCAACAGCAACATCGGAAAACTCTGCACGGCCTGCGTCACGCGCGAGTCGGCAGTATATGGCGTGCGCGCC
>JAKALH010000405.1 GCA_021813225.1 Chloroflexota bacterium | reverse complement strand
TTGTCGCTCAGCAGGCGCTCCATCTCGTCGATGGCTTTGGGGAAGCGCTCGTGCACCAGCGTGCGGATGCGCGCCAGTTGTTCGGGCGTCACATCGCGCACCACACCGCCGAAGCGCATATAGTTGTTCATCATGCGGCTGCCGGTGATATCGTCGAACACGTCCAGAATGAACTCGCGCTCGGTGATGAAATACAGCGCCGGCGTATAGAACGCGCCCAGGTCGTTCAGCAGGAAGCCAATCGACCAGAAGTGCGAGGCCACGCGAGTTAACTCGGCCATGATGACGCGCAGGTAGTCGGCGCGCTCGGTGGGAGCCAGCTTCATCAGCCTTTCCACGCCCAGCACATAGCCCAGTTCGTTGGGCATGCCGGTCAGGTAATCCAGGCGGTCGGTGAACGGGATATTGTGCAGCCAGGTGTTGCGTTCGCCGATCTGCTCGTGGTTGCGGTGCAGATAGCCCAGCACCAGTTTCAGGTCGGTGATGGTTTCGCCGTCCAGCTTCACCACCATGCGCAACACGCCGTGCGTGCTGGGATGCTGCGGGCCCATGTTGACAATCAATTCATCCGTGTGGATGTTGGTCGCCTGAAACGGCGAATCGGATGCGCCGTCGGCAGGCGCTTCAAGCTGCATCGTGTCGTACAGCCCGGCGTCAGGGTTGCCCTGGTACTTCGTCGGGTCGAAACCGGGCGGGTACTGTACGTTGTCGTGCCAGGGCACGCGCTCCTCGGCCAAATGGTGCGAGCCGCCGGGCCAGCGCGAGTCATAGGGCTTGTTTTCCTGTTCGTAGTACGGCTCGTGCCAGTCCTTGCGCATGGGATAGCCGTTAAAGCCTTCCCACAGCAGGATGCGGCGCAGGTCGGGATGGCCGTTGAAGCGCACGCCATACAGGTCGTAGATTTCGCGCTCCTGAAATTCCGCGCCGGGATACAGCGGTGTGAGCGAAGGCAGCCCTTCGCTGTCCGCCTTATCGCGCGGGGTGCGCGCCTTGAACACCAGCGGCGCGCCGCCGGCGATGTGCTGCGCGTGATAGACGACTTCGATGTAGCCGCCTTTGAGATAATCGACGCCGGTCACGCTGGTCAGCATCTCCAGATGCATCTCGTCGCGCAGGAACGCGGCGACATCGGTCAGCCGCGAACTGTCGGCCACCAGCACGCCCTCGTTGGGCGCCGGCTGGATCAGTTCCGCGCCGAAATGCTGTTGCAGCGCCTCCATTTCGGGGGTCAGCACGGCCAGTGTGATGGCGGGCTTTTTCTCGGCATGCGCAGACCTGGCGGCAGGCGCCGGCCGTGCGGGGATTGTCGCAGTTGGTTCAGCCATTTCCACATCCAACGCGCGCGGCGCCAGCGGCACGGCGCGCAATCATCCACTACTCCTGAGCCGTCGCCTTCGCGGCGATCTCGGCGGCGCGGCGCATATCCACTACATCCGGTCCCAGCAGCGGCACCGGCACGACATCGTCTTCACCCGGCTGGTACCAGGGCACGGTGCGCAGCGATTGCTTGTCGATCTTCTCCTGCAGCTTGATAAAGCCGTGCAGCAGGGCTTCCGGGCGGGGCGGGCAACCGGGGATATAAACATCTACGGGCAGAAATTTGTCGATGCCCGACACGACGTTGTAGCCTTCCTTGAACGGGCCGCCGCCGGTGGCGCATGCGCCCATCGAAATCACGTAGCGCGGTTGGGGCATCTGGTTATACAGGCGCACGATCTGCGGCACCATTTTCTTGGTCACAGTTCCGGAGACGATCATCAGATCGGCCTGGCGCGGACTGGGCCGCATGAGTTCCCAGCCGAAGCGCGCCAGGTCGAAGCGCGCCGCAGCCGTGCAGATCATCTCGATGGCGCAGCAGGCCAGGCCGAAGAGCATCGGCCACATGCTGCGCTTGCGCCCCCAGTTGTAAATCTTGTCGAGTGTGGTGATGAAAACGTTGTTGTTCAGCTCCGCCGGCACGCGCGGGTCATTCTTGATCTCTACATCCGCGCTGTCCGCCGGCTGGTTGCTCACTTCGTCAGCCATTTAACACCTCTTCTACAGCTCCGTCCATTCTGCCTGGATGCGCTCCAGCCAGTCGCTGGTTGTCAACGCCGGGTCATCCGTAAAACCATCCAGCTCAATGACCCACTCGTACAAGATATGAACTGAAAGCGCCGCCGGGTCGACATCCGGATGCGCCGCATGCAGCGCCAGCGCGATCGGATAGGCATCATCCCAGTAGAGTGGATCGCGTGCGGAACCAGCCATACTGGATGGCGATTATACATCGCACAGCTGCGATAATGAATCATTTCACAAGCGCACGGGCGCACCTTCGCCGCACGTCAAATAAACAGATGACCATTTGACAAATTCATCTCAGCCTATAGAATAGCAGGTATGCAGGCAACCAGACAGTGCATCCTGGAGCTGCTGCGGGATGCGCGGGTGTTGACAGTAGAAGAGCTGGCCGACCGGCTTGAGTTGACCCCGGTGACGGTGCGCCACCACCTGGACATCCTGAAGTCCGAGGGGCTGGTTGAGGTGCCTGAAGTGCGCCGGCGCGCTGCGCCAGGCCGGCCGCAGTACACCTTTCAACTCACCCCTTCGGCGCAGGCATTCTTCCCGAAGAACTATCAATCGTTCGCCAACCTGATGTTGAGCGAGATACGCGAAAGTGTGCCCGCCGAGCAGATGGATCGCATCATGGATGGCGTCGCTGCGCGCATGGCAGCCGAAGCGGTGATCCCCGGACCGCGGGCTGGCACGCAGGAACGCATCCAGGCGGCGGTCGATTACCTCAACACGCGCGGCTACGTGGCCGAGTGGGGTCGCGAGGGCGACGGTTCCTACACCCTGCGCACGCATAACTGCCCTTATCACGAAGTCAGCCACCAGCACGGCGAGTTGTGCTCTATGGACCTGAAACTGGTGGCGCAACTGCTGGGTGCGACGCCAAAACGCGGCGAGCAACTCAGCAGCGGTGGGTCGTGCTGCGCTTATGTCATCTCAGAGACGGCACCGCCACAATAGCCATGGTTGACAGCCCCGCTGTTTTCCATACAATCGGTTGTGCATTTTTGACAATGCCCATCATCTTTAAGTATTCGGTGAAAGTGTTCAGGAGCGTATAGAATGGCGACAACAGCAGTCCTGGAAATGGTTGACACGGCGCCGGTCGAGGAGACCGCCACAATGACTTTGACCCCGGCCGCACAGGCCAGACTGGGCCAGTTGCTGCAGGAACGCAATATCCCCACCTACGGGTTGCGCGTCTTCGTGGCAGGGGGCGGCTGCTCCGGCCTGCAGTATGGCATGGCCTTCGAGGCTGCGGCGCGCGATTTCGACACGGTTATCGACCAGGGCGGCGTGAAGCTGTTCATCGATCCCACCAGCATGATGTACCTGGCGGGCGCGTCAATCGATTACGTCGACAGCCTGATGGGCGCCGGTTTCAAGATCGACAACCCCAACGCGGTGTCCAGTTGCGGTTGCGGCAGTTCCTTCCGCACGAAGGATTCCGGCGAGACCGATGAAGAGGACGAAGCCGGTTGCGGTTCCGGTTGCAGTTGCCACTCGCACTGATTTC
>JAKALH010000019.1 GCA_021813225.1 Chloroflexota bacterium | reverse complement strand
ATGTCTGCAATGTGGATGCATGTAGCCACTGTTGCTGCGTACTGGTCCGGCACCGTGCGGTGCCTTTCATCCAGGATGAGGGAATTCCCACCAACCGCCACTACAGCCAGCTTTCCCATATGGATGTCCTCATGTCCTCCCCTGCATATCGCACGCAAGCCTTACACTCTGTTATTCTGACGGATTCGCACAGCGGCAGCGTGAGCATCCAGCCCTTCTGCCTGCGCAAGCTTTATGGCGTATGGACCAATCTGCTGTGCCGTCTCTTCGTCCAGTGCAATGACATTGGTGACCCGCACAAAATCCAGGACGTTGCACGGCGACGTAAAGCGCGCTGTCCCTCCGGTAGGCATCACATGGCTCGGACCAGCGACATAGTCACCCAGGACTTCATAAGAATTTTCACCGACGAAGATGCCGCCGGCGTTATGAATCTTGCCGACCCAGGACCATGGGTCGCGGACTGACAGGCACAAATGCTCAGGGGCGAAATCGTCGGCATATGCGATGGCACGCTGCAAGTCTGTAGTGACCACAGCGGCGCTGCGGCGCTCAAATGATTCCAGAATGTCAGCCTTATTACCGAGGTTGGCGATCTGCGCCTGCAGATGCTGGTCGACGGCTCGTGCCACCTGGCGGGACGGTGTTATCAATATCGACGTGCCGCCGGTATGTTCTGCCTGAGCCAGCATGTCGGCGGCAACCCAGGCAGGGTTTGCCGTTTCATCAGCGATGACGACGGTCTCGGTCGGGCCGGGCAGCGCGTCGATGCCGACTGTGCCGAAAACCTCCTTTTTAGCCAGGACGACGAAAGTGTTTCCCGGGCCGCAGATTTTATCGACGCGCGCGATGGATTCAGTACCGTACGCCAGCGCCCCGATAGCCTGAGCGCCTCCGACGGCATAGACGACATCAACATCTGTGATATCCGCAGCGACTAACGTAATCGGCGCTACCAGACCTGTGCTTCTGTCGGGCGGAGTACAGACAGCGATTTCCGATACACCTGCTGCGCGTGCAGGAAGCGCGGTCATGAGCAGCGACGACGCCAGCGGTGCGCTTCCACCCGGAATGTAGATGCCAACGCCTTCCAGCGGACGGATCAATTGTCCCAGCATTCCGCCCATATCAGTCGACATCCACGAGTGAAGGGGTTGGCTGGCATGAAAGGCCTTAATACGCTCTGCAGCATGCTCAAGCGATGCAATCACTTCACTATCGACCTGATCGTACGCCGCTGCAATATCGCTGTCGCGCACAGCAATGGCATCTGGCTCAAGGCGCACGTGATCCAGCCTCTCGGTCCATTCCAGCAGGGCTGCATCGCCGCGCTCACGCACATCACGCAGGATACGCCGTACGGCCTCCTGAGGTGATATATCAACGCCAAATGTGGCAATCGTACGATTGCGCATCGCATCGGATACGGGGAATTCGTCGATGGGTTTCCGCTTTAAGACAGCGGCAATCGTGTCGGCGGTATCGAAGATTCTCAGCATTTCTTAATGGTTCCGTTAATCCAGTGAACAGGATAGATAATACTTGAATGTAACGCTCGCAGTAGATCAAATCAGACCGAGATTGCATTTTCTGGAGGACATCTGTGAAGACTGTGATCACGAATGTGAGAGCCATTTTAACCGCTCCCGCAGGCATCGGATTGTGCGTTGTAAAAGTTGAAACATCGGAGCCGGGTTTGTATGGGGTAGGGTGTGCGACATTCACGCAACGGCTCGGGCCGGTGAAATCCGCCGTCGATGATCATCTGCGCCCCCTGCTGGTGGGTCGCGAGGTCGACCGGATCGAAGATATCTGGCATCTGTGCTATCAGAACTCGTACTGGCGCAACAGCCCTGTACTGAACAATGCGATTTCCGGCGTTGATGAGGCATTATGGGATATCAACGGGAAACGCGCTAATATGCCGGTATACCAGCTTCTGGGCGGCAAGTGCCGCGAGGGTGTCGCTGTGTACCGTCACGCTGATGGCCGGGATGCGCAGGAAGTACTGGACAACGTGCTGAAGTTGAAAGAGCAGGGTATCGCCTACGTTCGCTGCCAGTTGGGCGGGTACGGGGGGATTGGCCGCCAACCGCGCCGGCCGGAAGGTTCGCAACATGGCGCGTATTTCGATCCTGACGTGTATGCGCTGACTGTGCCAAAGATGTTCGAGTACATCCGCTCAAAGCTTGGCTACGACATCCCGCTGCTGCATGATGTTCATGAGCGTATCGCCCCGATTGAAGCCGTGCGCCTGGCGAAGTCACTCGAACCGTATCGTCTATTCTTTCTTGAGGACGCGCTGGCTCCGGAGGATGTCGACTGGTTTGCGCGAATCCGTGAGCAGGCTGCCGTGCCTCTTGCAATGGGGGAGTTGTTTACACACCCGCTTGAATGGCGTTCGCTGATTGTGAACCACCTGATCGACTTCATCCGTGTGCATATCAGCGACATCGGCGGCATCACACCGGCCCGCAAGCTTGCCGCGCTGTGTGAAGCGTTCGGAGTTCGCACGGCGTTCCATGGGCCAGGCGACGTGTCACCGGTCGGTCACGCGGCCAATGTTCATCTTGATCTGGCGGTACAGAACTTTGGAATTCAGGAATTCTCCGGTTTCCCTGATCCCCTGCCCGAGGTATTCCCTGGCTGCCCGGACCTTCGGAACGGCTATCTGTACGCGAACGATAAGCCCGGGCTGGGCATCGATATCGACGAGAAATCAGCCGCCAGGTATCCGGTTGGCGACTTCGGCCGCCCCATCGAGTGGACGCAATCGCGCTGGCCGGATGGCACGATCGCCCGCCCCTAGCAAGCGGCAACGCCGGGCTGCTGGCCGGCTAACTGACGCGCCAGATGCCCGGCGCAACTTCTCTTGATCTGCGGACGGGACGGCTGGTTCCAGTCGAGCGGTAGAATAGCGTAGTTGGTGATATGATGAAGCATCGAACGCTACGGATTCGTTTCGCTGTGTTGTCTACGCAGTGTCACGAGAGAAATGGCAGTTGACGCATCATGAATCGGCTGACGATATCGCAGGATCGACTTCCCATGCAGAAGCGAGGCAAAGGATGAAACCCAAGTTTATAATCGGCATTGGCATCATAGTCGTCGCTGTAGTTGCGGTCATGGGATTTGCGATTGCCGGTAACAGCAGCATGGAAGTCAAGGTCAACGACATCGTGGCCGACAGGGCCAAAGGTGTAGACCTGACGCAGCACGCATTGAAACTGACCGGTGTGGTCGTAGGTGACAGTATTGTCTACGACGCTGCGACATCGCATCTGGAGTTCGATGTGGTGAACTCTCGCGATGTGCTGGCAAACAACCTGGCCAACGCGCCGCGCATACGAGTTGTTTATCAGGGTGTGAAGCCGGATACACTGGTCAATGAGGCGCAGGCTATCGTGACCGGAAAGCTGGCAGCCGACGGCAAGTTTTACGCCGGTCAGTCTCAAGACAGTCTGTTACTGCAGTGCCCCACGAAGTATCAGAACGCGCAGACCGCCAGCACGACCAAATAAACGGATACCCCAATGATTACGGACGTCGGTTATATCGCCCTGATCATTGCGCTATTCGCGAGCCTGTATGCGGTCGCCGCATCGCTTGTTGGCGCACAACGCAATGACGATCGATTCGTGCAAAGCGGGCGCACCGCCGCGATGCTTATCTTTCCGCTGGTCCTAACGGCGTGCATCGGACTCTGGTATGCACTGTTGACATTTGACTTCGGCGTTAAGTACGTCGCCGACGTGTCCAGCCGCGCCACACCGTTATTCTTCCGCATTACGGCTTTGTGGGGTTCTCAAAACGGTTCCATCCTGTTCTGGAACCTGCTTCTTTCCGCCTTCATCTTTGTCGCGATGCTGCGAACCTGGAAAGAAGATAAAGCACTGTTGCCGTATTTCACTGCTACGGTATCGGTCGTCGCGCTGTTCTTTCTTTTCGTGAACCTGAGCGCCGCAAATCCGTTTGCGCGTTTCAATTTTCCGCCGCAGGACGGGCGCGGTCTCAATCCACTCCTTCGTCACCCCGGCATGATCATCCACCCGCCGATGCTGTATGCCGGGTACACCAGCTTTCTGATTCCATTTGCATTCTGCATCGCCTCACTGGCGGCGGGCCGGCGCGATAATCTGTGGCTGCTCAAGTCGCGACGATGGACGCTGGTGGGCTGGGCATTCCTGGGTTCGGGACTGCTGTTAGGCGGTCGTTGGGCGCATGATGTGTTGGGTTGGGGTGGTTACTGGGGCTGGGACCCATCAGAGAATATGCCCTTCGTGTCATGGCTGTTTGCCACGGCATTCCTGCACTCGGCGATGATCCAGGAAAAACGCGGCATGTTCAAGAACTGGAATGTGCTGCTGATGGCCGTCACATTTATATCAATTTTCTTCGGAACGTCGTTTATCCGTAGCGGGCTACTGACATCCGTTCACGCCTTTGCGCAGTCTACTCTTGCACCGCTGTTCCTGGGGTTTATGGTATTTATCCTGCTGGGGACCATTGGCCTGTGGTTCAGCCGTCTGGATAACCTGCGCAGCGAGAACAAGCTGGATTCATGGTTCTCGCGCGAAGGTATATTCCTGCTGCAGAACGTCCTGTTCGTGAGCACGGCGCTCACAATCTTCCTGGGCACTATCTTCCCCACGATCACCGAAGCCATTAACGGCACCAAGATAACAGTCGGTCCGCCTTTCTACAACCAGGTCGCTGTGCCGCAAATGGCAGTCCTGGTCATCTTGATGGGTGTGGCGCCATTGCTGGCATGGCGCAAAGCGAATGTCCAGACGCTGGGACGGTTGTCAGTCGTGCCGATCATCGCCGCTATCGCCGGGGTTGTACTCCTGGCCGTCACCGGCGCGGGCCGGCTGATTCCATTGCTGTTGCTGGCGCTCTGCATCTATACCTTCGTGCAAACGCTTCTCGAATATATCCGCGGCGTGCAGGCGCGTGTCCATTCGACGGGTGAAAGTATTCCCGCCGCGCTGTTCCACCTGGTTCAGCGCAACCAGCGGCGCTACGGCGGTTATCTGGTGCACCTGGGTGTGGTGCTGATCGCCGTCGGAGCAATCGGGAAGGGCTATTACGGCATCGACGTACTGAAGAACGTGAAGTTGAATGAGAGCTTCTCGGCGGGAAACTACACTTTCACCTACCGGGGCATCTCTCCGGTGCCGTGCGCATTTAACGATTGCCAGTCGGTGCAGGCTGCCGTGCTGGTTACGAATTCGAAAGACGGTTTGGTGGTCGGCGGTGTTTACCCGCACCGGGACAGCTATCCGGTCCAACAGTACACCGCCACGATTGCCGACATCACAGGCTCATTCAACGAAGAGGTATACGTCATACTGGGCGGCTGGGAAAATGCCGGTGCATCGGCCACCTTCCAGGTTTACATCAATCCGATGATCAACTGGATATGGCTGGGTGGTGTTATTCTCATCCTGGGATTTTTCGTGGCATTCTGGAATCTCGAACCAATCGGAGAAGCGCGTACGGCCATGAAGGTGAAAACTGTCGGGGTTCCGTCAAAATGAAAGTCGGGGTCCGTCTGCCGCGACTGTTGGCTGCCGTGCTGATTGTGTGCCTGGCGGCGTTAATGGCTGGTTTCGCAGGCGGCGGGTCAGTTCAGGCACAGGCTCCAGATCCCGATAGCCTGGTGCACGATATCGCCAAGAAGTTGAACTGCCCAACCTGTGCCGGTATCAGCCTGGCGGACTGCCAGACCGACACCTGCATGCAGTGGAAACAGGAAATACGAACACAGGTCGTCGAAGGGAAGTCGCAGCAGCAGGTGATCGACTACTTCGTTGCCCGCTTCGGTCCGACGGTGCTGCAGGAACCGCCCAAGCAGGGTGTGGTGCTGGTGCTCTGGCTTCTTCCCGTCATACTGTTGATTGCTGTAGTCGCGTCAGTCATCATTGTGCTCAGGCGCAGCACCCGCCGAAAGGCTGATGTCGTTTCGCCCGCAGCGGCCAGCAAAGAAAGCGATGACTATATCAGCACGCTCGAAGAGCAGGTTGGCAAGTCATGAGGCTTACGCGAAGTGAAACATAAGTCGCTGTTTATCGTCGTTGCAGCCGTTATCGCGGTTGCACTGACGGGGCTGTTTGTGATTTCGATGGTTGTCGCCGTACAGCCAGGCAATCGACCGGTTGTCGGATCGCCTGCGCCGGATTTCAAGGTGTCTCTCTATCCGAGCTACCAGGCGGGTTACCCAAAAGATATCAGGCTGTCTGACCTGCGAGGAAAGGTGGTCATCGTCAACTTCTGGGCATCGTGGTGTGTCGAATGTCGCAAGGAGTCTGATGCGCTGGAAAGCGTCTGGCGCCAGTATCGTGATCGTGGCCTGGTCGTTCTGGGTATTGATTATCTTGATACGGAAGCGCCGGCCTACGCATACCTGCAACAGTACAACACCTCATACTTGATCGGCGCCGACCTGCAGGAGAAAATCTCGCGGGCATACCATATCACCGGCGTTCCAGAGACTTTTTTCATCGATCGAACAGGGAAAATCAGAAAAACAGTGATTCAGGCGATGACGCAGGCGGAACTGGTATCGACCGTAGAAACGCTTGTTAACGAGCAGTAAGCGCGCCTGCACTGGATAACTGACAGCATCACAGTACACTCATGGGCATCGGAACTATACTCATCGGCCTTGCGCTGTTCATTATCGTCGTGCTCCTTATTGTGTTGCCATTGCTGGAACAACGCAGCCCGGCTGTCGAGCCACTGAGCAGGCGCTGGTTACTGCAGGCCGAGCGCGACTCGACAATCCGCAACATACGCGAACTAGACCTCGACTACCGCACCCGAAAGCTGAATGAGGACGACTATAAAGTGCTGCGTGAGGCCCAGGTACAGCGCGGCGCGCAAATTCTGCGCGAACTGGACGCCCTTGTGGAAAGCGATAGCGTCGACGCGGCCATTGAGGCTGAGGTATTGGCGCTGAGGGATTCGCCTGAATCCTGCCCCAGATGCGGGACACTGGCAAAACTAGGCGACCAGTTCTGTGCGCATTGCGGCCAACCGCTGCGGGCTGACGCTGCGATACCACATGCCGGGAGTGAGTGCCAATGAAGCCGCACCACCGTATACTCGGCGGCTGCGCCGCGGCGTTTATATTTTCGGCCATCGCCCTGATCGTGACTGGCTGCACGGCCGGATCGTTGCCCAGACCCACCGCTAACCTGCTGACGCCGGCAGTCCCTCCACCCGGCGCCGTTCTGAATCAGGTGCCGCCGGCGCGGCCCAGTGTTGTGGGGGGGGCACAGATCTATGCCGTGAAGTGCCAGGCGTGCCACGGCATCGCCGGCCGTGGTGATGGACCCCGTGCGGCGGCTATTGCAACACAGGGTGGTGTTGTCGCGAACCTGGTCAGTTCTGCATCATCGGAACAGGCCCTGCCGTCCGACTGGTTTAACGTTGTCACCAACGGCCGTATTGATAAATTGATGCCGCCGTTCGCGCAGTCGTTGACGCCGCAGGATCGCTGGGATGTCTTGAGTTACGTATGGGCGATGGCTGTTCCCAGCGCCACCCTGCAGACTGATGCAACTACATATGCTGCGGCTTGCCAATCCTGCCACGGCAGTAACGGCAAAGGCAGTAGTGCAAACGCCCCTGACCTATCGTCATTGGCCTATCTGGCAGGACACTCGCTGCAGAATATCGCCGATGCCATGATCACCGGCACGGTGCATCAGGATGTCAAGCTGAGCGACCAGCAACGCCTGAACCTGGCGCGCTATATTCGCACATTCGCCTATCAATATGCTGACGCCACACAGCTGGCTCAGGCTGGGCCGACCGGCGCCGGCACGCTTCAGATACACGCCGCTAATATGACGCCGAATGGCGCATCCGTCGCGGGGCTGCGGGTAACGTTGCATACATACGACACCACAGGCGAAGTGTTTTCCCGCACAGCGACGTTGAACCCGGCAAGCGTTGCGGTATTCGATCGACTGCCTGTCAGCGATTCACTGTTTTACCAGGCCGATCTGGTCTATAACGGCGCCCGTTTCTTTGCCGCTCCGGTGCAATTCTCCGGCACTCAGATGCTGTCGGCAGCATTGCCGGTTTACGAAGTCACCACTGATCCCGGTGTCATCAGCATCTCGGCGTTCCATTTTTTTGTTCAGGGAGCGGGTGAGAACACGCTGAGCGTGGTCGAGTTCTATGTCTTCAACAACAACAGTGATCGGGCGTACATCAGTCAACCGGGTCCAGGCGGTCAACTCAGGTCGCTCAAAGTGACACTGCCTGCCGGCGCGACGAATCTGAGGTTTAACGGGCCGGGGCTGGGCGCTCGTTTCTTCCAAGATGGCCAGACGATCTATGACAGCGATGCCGTACCGCCCGGGCAGGGCACATCGACAATTGTCATGCTCTATGACATCCCTTATTCCGGCGGCAGGCAGATACAACGTCTGATGCCATATGCGGTCAAGTCATGGGATGTCCTGTTGCCCGACAACGTCTTGCGGGTTACGGATATGACTGATATGGGGTTGAAGCCAACGCAATCAGCCAGTGTGCGGTACTACGTCCCGGCCCAACCGTCGATCGCCGCTGGCGGGAATGTGACATTCAACATCACCGGGCAGCTACAGGGAGCACCCGTGCCGGGTTCTGATAACAGCGCTCTGGCTTTTGGCGGTGTAACCCTGCTGGCTGCCATCGCCGGGAGTGTGATACTGGTGGCGAGGATGCGCACCTGGCGCGGTATAGAGCGCGATATCGCACTGGAGCGTAAAACGCTGCTGCGCACGATTGCCGATCTGGATGCGCAACATGCCGCCGGCAAAGTGGCTGACGGCGAGTACCGCAGCAGGCGCCAGGCATTGAAGGATGAACTCCGCGAAATCTGGGATTGATCCAGGATGCCATGATCGAAGCCGCCAATATCACCAAATTCTATGGTATGCGCCCGGTCCTCCGCGATATCACGCTGCAGGTGACCAGCGGTGAATTCGTAGCCATACTCGGCCCGAACGGAGCCGGCAAAACAACACTGTTGAAGGTGGTGGCGACACTCATCAAACCCGATCACGGGCGGTTGCGCATTAACGGTGCCGATGCCATTGCTGATCCTTCGCTGGTACGCGCGGGGATCGGGGTCGTGTCTCACCAGTCTCTCGTATATCCCGATCTGACAGCGGTTGAAAACCTGCGCTTCTATGCCGATATGTATGGCTTGCCCCGCAGTGGCTCAACGCGAATACAGGGGATTGAGGCGGATATCATGGAAGCCTTGAAAAGAGTCGATCTGGGTCGACGTGCGCACGATCCAGTACGCACCTACTCGAGAGGCATGGTGCAGCGATTATCGATTGCCCGCGCACTGATTCATAATCCGCCGTTGCTGCTCCTTGACGAACCATACACAGGTTTAGACCATACCTCGGCGGCGACATTATCGGCCATACTGCGTGAGATGGCGGTTAAGGGTCGCACCGTGCTGATGACCACACATGAATATCGCCGAGGGCTGGATGGCGTTACCCGCGCGATCATCATCAAAGGCGGAAAGGTGACGCATGAACTCGCCGCGGACCTGTCTGCCGAAAAGATCGATCAACTGGCGTCATGACTGACCGAAAGATGCGGTTGTGACGACTGGAGCACATGGGCTTATATATCCGGCAGGTGAGCGCCATCATTCGCAAGGACATTCTTGTCGAATTGCGGACGCGCGAGTCCTCAACTGCGATGCTGGTGTTCGCCATTATGGCCATTGTGTTGTTCAATTTCGCGTTGCGATTGAGCACCGATTCGTTAAAGCCGCTGGTGCCGGGTCTGCTCTGGATCGTGCTGGTATTTACCGGGACGTTGGGACTGGGTCACTCCATGTATAACGAACAGGTGAACCAGTGTATCGAAGGTCTATTGCTGGCGCCTTGTGACCGAAGTGTCATCTTCCTTGGTAAAGCGATCTCGAATGCCTTGTATACGCTGTTTATCGCGGTGATCGTGTTACCAGTCATGGCTATCCTGTTCGACGAATCCCTGCTGCAACCAGGCGTGCTGGTAACGGTTGTTGTGGGCGTGATAGGTTATTCCGGGGCTGGCACCCTGATCGCTACAATGGCCGCCAGCACCCGGGCTCGTGAGATATTCCTGCCGATACTCCTGTTCCCACTGGCAATCCCCCTGGTCGCGTCGGCGGTGATTGTAACGAGCGGCATCCTGGATACGCAGCTTCTGGGCGAATATGCCCCGTGGTTCGGTGTTATGGTTGCATTTGCGATAATATTCTGGACAGCCGGCTCGCTGCTTATTGAGTTCCTGCTTGAAGGCTGAATCTGAACGCAGGCGACATGGCTCGGTAGTATCCTATTGGTATTTTTATCCCAACTTGACTAGTCGCGTAGCGCCGTGGTATTATTTTCCCTTGGTGTGTTAGCAGTCTACTGGGTCGATTGCTAATAAATGGACATAATTATGGATGATGAAAACTTTGAGTTGACACCCCGTCAACAGACAATTCTCAATCTGATTGTCCATACTTACGTCGCTACAGTCGCCCCTGTCAGTTCCAAGGCGCTTCTCGAGACAGCGGGCTTGAACATCTCCAGTGCGACGATACGGAATGACATGGCGGTGCTTGAGGAACGCGGTTTTCTCACACATCCTCACACTTCAGCAGGCCGGATACCGACCGATAAGGGGTATCGGTATTTTGTCGAGAGATTGCTGGGCGATGTCGAGTTACCGACCGAAGAGAAAAACACCATCCGGCATCAGTTTCACCAGGCCAAGCTTGAGATGTCGCAATGGATGCAACTGGCTGCTGTCGTTCTGGCACGCTCGGCGCGCGGGCTGGCACTTGTTTCAGCGCCACAGCTTGACCAGCCGCGCATTCGGCATATCGAGTTGATATCCACGCAGGCGCACCTGGTTCTGCTTATTCTGGTGTTTCAGGGCGGTACTGTACGCCAGAGCATGCTCACGCTGAAAGAGCCAATGAACCAGATGTCGCTCAGTCAGGTGGCTGCGTCGTTCAATTCCCGCTACAGCGGGATGGATGCGCAAACAATCCGCACCAGGCTGCACGATTTGAGCGATTTCGAAACCGATGTGCTGAACCTGGTGCTGGAGCTAATGTCAACCGAAGTGCCATCGAACCAGGAAGTGTATCGTGAGGGATTGACCGAAGTCCTGCAGCAGCCGGAATTCAACAGCCAGAGTGAAGCACGCGCACTGGTTAACGCGATGGAAGCGCCAAACCTGCTCGGTAATGTCTTGACTTCGCGGGTTGGAACGGTCCAGGTTGTCATTGGCGGCGAGGGGCGCTGGCGTGAATTGAGTTCCTGCAGCATGGTGATGGCAAGATATGGGGTTGAGGGATTTGCAACCGGCACTCTCGGCGTCGTAGGGCCGACGCGTATGCCTTATGGGCGCGCTATCAGTGCCGTGAGATATATCGCCGATCTCATGAGTGACCTGGTCAGCGATGTGTATGCTGAATAATCCGCAAGTGACATCAAACTCAGTTAAAACCGATATTGGTCTAATGAAATGATGTCATTTTCAGACGAAACTACAAGAGGTGACTGAATCGATGGAAGTGAATACCCCGGATACGGAAGGCGCTCCGGCAGGCGAAACTGAGGTGACTGTCCAGAGTAATCCGGAAGTCGCAGCGCCTGATAATGCCGCACTGGCAGCCGAACTGGATGCAGTGAAGAAGAGCCTGGCGGATCTTACTGCCAAATCAGCGGAATATCTCGATGGCTGGCAGCGTGCGCGCGCTGAATTTGCCAACTACAAGAAACGCCAGGAAGCAGATTTCGCGAATCTACGGGCAATATCGACCAGCAGCCTGCTTTCCAAGCTTATACCCGTGCTTGACGATTTTGAACGTGCCACGAAAACACTGGCGCCTTCATTGCGCGATATGACGTGGATTGAAGGCGTTCTGCTGATCCACCGTAAACTGCAATTGATACTTGAGAGCGAGGGCATCAGGCCGATTGAGGTAAAGCCAAATGATCTGTTCGATCCGGCCGTCCATGAGGCTGTCAGCCATGATGAGGCGGAAGGAATTGAAAGTGGACATGTGATCGAGGAATTGCAGAAAGGATATAAACTTGGCGACCGTGTCATACGGCCAACCCTGGTGCGGGTCGCTCGATAACATTGAGAATTTCATATGCCGTGCCTGTTTAGTTCATTCAGTACAGACTGTTCAGCAGAATAAAGGATCTGACAATGGCAAAGATTATTGGAATAGATCTCGGGACAACGAACAGCGTTGTGGCGGTCATGGAGGGCGGCGAACCGACCGTGATTCCCAGTGTCGAGGGATCGCGCCTGATCCCCTCTGTCGTCGCGGTGAATCCGAAAAGCGGCGAGCGCATGGTGGGGCAGGTTGCGAAGCGACAGGCCATTGTGAATCCGGAGAATACGATTTTCTCCATCAAGCGCTTCATGGGTCGTAAGTATTCTGACCCGGAAGTGCAGCGCGCGCTGAAAATGGTGCCATACAAGGTACAGGCTGCGCCGAATGGCGATTGCCGCGTCATCATGGGCGGCAAGGAATATTCCCCGCCGGAAGTGAGCGCGATGATTCTGCAGAAAATCAAGAGCGATGCCGAAGCCTATCTGGGCGGCTCAGTTGCGCAGGCCGTTATCACCGTGCCCGCTTACTTCAACGACTCGCAGCGCCAGGCGACGAAAGATGCCGGCAAAATCGCCGGTCTCGATGTGATGCGCATCATCAACGAGCCAACCGCATCGTCACTGGCCTATGGCCTTGATCGCAAAAAGGACGAGACGATTGTTGTCTACGACCTGGGCGGCGGTACCTTCGATGTGAGTATCCTGGATGTCGGCGACGGTGTCTTCGAGGTGAAGGCCACCAACGGCGACACATTCCTGGGCGGCGATGACTTCGACAACAGGGTCATGAATTACCTGATCGATACCTTCAAGGCTGAGACCGGGATCGATATCCGATCAGACCGCCAGGCATTGCAGCGCCTGAAGGAAGCTGCTGAAAAAGCCAAAATCGAACTGTCGACGGTAATGGAAACGGAAGTCAACCTGCCTTACCTGACCGCAGATGCAAGCGGGCCAAAGCACCTGGTGACGCGAATCACGCGCTCAAAACTGGAACAGCTCACCGAAGACCTTGTGCAGCGCAGCGTAGGACCGTGCAAGCAGGCGCTGGCTGATGCCGGTCTGGAAGTGGCCAAGATCGATGAGGTCGTCCTCGTGGGTGGCATGACGCGCATGCCGCTGGTGCAGGAGACGGTAAAGAAGCTCTTCAGCAAGGAGCCTAACCGCAGCGTGAACCCTGACGAGGTCGTGGCGGTTGGCGCTGCAATTCAAGCCGGTGTATTGGGCGGCGAGGTGCGCGATGTTCTGCTGCTGGACGTGACGCCGCTGACGTTGAGCATTGAAACGCTGGGCGGCGTAGCGACCACCTTGATTGAACGCAATACTACCATCCCGACCAAGAAGAGCCAGATTTTCAGCACCGCGAGCGATTTGCAGACGAGCGTGGAGATCCATGTTGTGCAGGGCGAGCGTCCGATGGCGGCGGACAACAAGTCGCTGGGTCGCTTCATTCTGGACGGTCTGCCCCCCGCACCGCGCGGCGTACCTCAGATTGAGGTGTCTTTCGACATCGATGCCAACGGCATCCTGAACGTCCAGGCGATGGACAAGGCTACGGCTAAGACAGCGCACATCACGATACAGCCTTCATCAGGTTTGGCGAAGGACGAAATTGAACGCATGGTGCGCGAAGGCCAGGCTCATGCAGCCGAGGACAAGAGCAGACGTGAGCGCGTCGAGGCCCGCAACGAGGCCGATAACGCCGCTTACCAGGTGGAGAAGTTCATAAAGGACAACGGCGACAAGATACCTGCAGACAAGAAGACCGAGCTGCAGTCTCATGTGTCGACAGTGCGCAGCCTGCTCGATTCTGATAATCCGGATGCCATACGCAAAGCAACCGAAGAGCTGAAGACAGCGTTTTCCGCTGTGGGCGCAAGTATGTATCAGCAGGGAGACGCCGCGGCAGCCGGAGGCCAGCAGGCTGAGCCAGGCGCCGGTGGCGAACAGAAACCGCCGGAAGGTGATGTTGTCGACGGCGAGTTCCGGGAGAAGTGACCTGTGCAGGGTGTCGCGCAACGAGTTGTGCGACACCGTTACATTGCTGCCTGTGTTGAGCGCACAAGTGAATTGATCGTTGTATGTTTCCAGAAGTACGCATAATCGGATATGGCTGCTAAAGAAGATTATTACGAATTACTCGGCATCTCGCGCGGGGCGGGACAGGACGAGATTAAGAAGGCGTTCCGGAAACTCGCGCGCCAATATCACCCTGACGTGAATAAAGAGCCGGCAGCCGAGGCGAAGTTCAAGGAAATTAACGAAGCCTACGAGGTGCTGAGCGACGAGCAGAAACGCGCTGCATACGACCGGTATGGACACGCCGCGTTCCGCAATGGAAGCGGTTTTGGCGGCGGGCAGGGCGATTTCGGCAATTTTACCGATATCAACGATATATTCAGCGAGTTTTTTGGCGGTTTTACACATACAGGAACAGCACAGCAACGACGCAGCCCGAGGCGCGGCGCCGATTTACGCTATGACCTGAAACTGGAATTTCTGGAAGCTGTCTTTGGCGTTGAAAAGGAAATCGAGATCGTCAGGAACGAGACATGCCCGCGCTGCACAGGCAACGGCGCCGAGCCGGGTACGACTCCCAGCCGCTGCCGCACCTGCAACGGTACAGGTGAAGTGCGGCGTATGCAGCAGAGCATCCTTGGCTCATTCGTCAGCGTGACGACCTGCCCGACATGCGGCGGCAGCGGTGAAGTCATCGCCGTGCCGTGCAAGCAATGCGGCGGGAAAAAGCAGATCCGAAGCACCCGCGCACTATCTGTCAATATCCCGCCGGGTGTCGATAACGGCACACAAATGCGCCTGAACAATGAAGGCGAGCCGGGCGTCAATGGCGGCCCGCCTGGAAATCTTTACGTGGTGATCAATGTCACGCCCCACGCCTACTTCAGGCGAAAAGATCAGGATATTATTGTCGAAGTCAGTATCAATATCGCACAGGCAGCCCTGGGTGATGAAGTTGAGATCCCAACTGTCGATGGCAAGGAAAAGCTGGTGATTCCGCCGGGCACACAGAGCGGCGGCGTATTTCGCATCAAAGGGAAAGGAGTTCCGCATCTTCGGCGATCGGCACGTGGCGACCAGATCGTCGTGGTCGATGTGGGGATACCACAAAGCCTGACACCAGAACAGCGCCGGCTTTTCCTGGAGCTGGCAAAGACACTCGGTAAGGATGTCGTACCCCAGCAAGCCAAAGGATTCTTCGACAAACTGCGGGATGCGTTCGGTGTATGAGCAATAACCGGCTGAACGTGACATCGGCAGTCCTGCATATTCAAAGACAAAGGTATCGGCCGCGCAAGCTTGCCAGGTCCCTGCTGGCTGCCCTGTTACTAACATTCACTGCCGCATGCGGTACGCTGATCGAACGCGTGCGGGTCAGCAATTTCCCGTCACCCGTGGCGTATGTCACAGCCGGCCCGTTGCCGCAGGCAAGTCCGACTCCTACACTACTGCCACTGGCAAAACCAACGGATCTGCCGGCGACCGTTGTTCCAAAGAAGCTCCCGCTTGATAGCACTTCGGCAATCGGATTATGGAGCGACCGCATTACCGATACGCAGGCGTTTACAGGTGTCGTCGATGTTGCAACTGGCAACGCCAGCCTGGCTATGCAGAAGACCGACCTCGCATTGGTCAGCCTGAATGAACGCCAGGTGTATACCGGCTATGGCGATACCATCACCGACGTCGTGGCAAACCACCGCGATTGGGTTTTGTACGACAGGAATGGCAAGGCAACATACAGCAGCGGTGACAATTCTCAACCGCTTCTCAATATCCGAAACAGTGAGGTCATCACGCAACTGGCCGACGACGTTCATAAGCTGGTGTATGACGGGCGCTACGATGGCATCCTGATAACAGGCGTGGGCAATGATCTGATCCGCAGCAACACGCCGCCAATGATCACGGGCACCAACAAATTTACGGATAAGCAACGCCAGGATGCTGTCGAGGTGTTGTTGCGCGCCATCCGCACCAGTGTGCCGGACAAACTATTGATCATTGGCGGGTAT
>JAKALH010000404.1 GCA_021813225.1 Chloroflexota bacterium | reverse complement strand
CCAAGCGCGATGGCTCCCGTGGTCAACACCGCCGACCGGCTTGTGCCGAGGATGATGGGGATGATCGGCAGGAACGTAGGCGCCAGCACCACCAGCGCCACCGCGCCGGTGACCAGCCCGAACACGATCGAGACGACCAGCATCAGCAGCGCCAGCAGGATGATATTGCCCAGGTTGGCTTTGAATACTCCCCAGGCCCTGCCCAGACTGGCGGTGACACCCAGGTTTTCGATGACGATGGCGCGGTCGCCAAAGGTGCGCAGCGCCTGCGCCAGTATGGCATACAGGACGATGACGCAGATCAGGCAGCACACGATGCCGATTCCTGCCGCGCCCAGCACGCCCAGTATGTCGCGCAAACTGGCGCGACTGCCGCCGGAGGACGCGGCGAAGATGCCGCCGAAAGCCAGCACAAAGACGATGACCAGAACGATGGCAATGACGATGATCGGCAGAGCGATCAGAATATCCAGGCCAAGCAGACGCCAGAATTTTGCGGCTCCGGCTTGCCAGGCGCTGCCGAACGTGGTATTGCCTTCCGTTTCAATCTGCTGCACACCGGCAATCAGCCCACCGCGGGCAATCAGTCCCACGACCCAGAGAATGATGCCGATGATCAGAACCACACACCCGACCGCGACCAGAATACCCAGGATAGCGTCGGGGTTTTCTACCAGGTTGGTCAGCCACGGCGGGGCCGCTTGCCCGCTGCTGAATCTGTTCGTGATCTGCGGGTTCTGGCCGATGTTGCCGGCACTCCCGCCGCCCAGCGCCACCAGAAAGCCCAGTATCCAAAGAATCTTGTGTTCCCAGGTAATCTTCAGCGCGCGCGAAATCGTGGCTCCGAAATCCATGACATACCTCCTGTGGCGAACCGCAATGATAGATGAGCCTGCCCCGGCGCGCCGATGTGCCCCGATGAGGGGGCCTTTGCGCCAAGACCTCCGGGACGGGTCTCAAGCCTTAATTGTGGAACTTTTCCGGAAATCCGTTATCCGTGTCAAGTCCCGCCGCCAATACGGTCATTCCCATTCGATGGTCGCGGGAGGTTTCGTCGTGATGTCATAGGTAACACGGTTGACCCCCTGCACTTCGTTGACGATGCGGCTGCTGATGCGCGCCAGCACATCATACGGGATGCGCGCCCAGTCCGCGGTCATGAAGTCGTCGGTGGTGACCGCCCGTATCGCGACAACCTCGCTGTAGGTGCGCCCATCGCCCATCACGCCGACGGCGCGCACAGGCAGCAGCACGGCAAAGGCCTGCGATGTGGCGCGCATCAGATGCGCGCGCTGCAGTTCTTCCTGAAGAATCGCATCGGCGTCGCGCAGGCGCTCCAGGCGCTGCCAGGTAATCTCGCCCAGTACGCGCACCGCCAGCCCGGGGCCGGGGAAGGGCTGCCGCCACACGATTGTATCCGGCAGCCCCAGTGCGCTGCCCACTGCGCGCGCCTCATCCTTAAACAGGAACCGTAATGGTTCCAGCAGTTCGAACTGCATATCTTCAGGCAGCCCGCCCACGTTATGATGGGTTTTGATCTTGGCGGCCGCCTGGCGTTCCGGCCCGCGCGACTCAATGACGTCCGGGTACAAGGTGCCCTGGGCCAGCATGACTGTCTTGGCGGCAGGGCCTGCGCCAGCGCCATTATCGCGCGGTCGTATGGTCAGTCTGCCAATCTGCGATTCGAAAACACGCACGAATTTCTCCCCGATCCGGCGGCGTTTCTCTTCAGGGTCGGTCACGCCCTGCAACACTTCCAGAAATTCCTCTGCGGCATTGACGGCGACCAGGCGGATGCCCTGCTCGCGCTGAAAGGTCTTGATGACCTGTTCGGCTTCATGCTTGCGCAGCAGGCCGGTATCCACAAAAACGCAGGTCAGTTGGTCGCCCACCGCGCGATGCACCAGCGCGGCGGTAACGGATGAATCCACGCCGCCCGACAGCCCGCAGATTACCGGTCGGTCGCCCGTCTGGGCGCGTATGCGCGCGATGCTCTCCTCGATGATGCCCGCCGAGTCCCATGCGGAACCGCAACCGCAGATATCGTGAACAAAATGTGCAATGATTTCGCGTCCGTGCTGAGTATGGTTCACCTCGGGGTGAAACTGGATGGCATAGATGCGGCGCGTTTCGTCGGCCATGCCGGCCACCGGCGAGTTGGCGCTGTACGCGACGATACGGAAGCCCTGTGGCACCTGTTCGACGCGGTCCCCGTGTGACATCCACACAGACAGAGTCTGCGGCAGCCCCGCCGCATGAGCAGCCCCGAACAACGCCGCCGCGTCATACTCGATATCCGTCTGCCCGTATTCGCGGTGCTTTGAGGGCGCGACGACGCCGCCGGTCGCCCGCGCCAGCAACTGCATCCCATAGCAGATGCCCAGCACCGGCAGCGCGCTGCCCAGTACATACGGCGGCAGTTGCGGCGCGCCGGAATCGTAGACGCTGTTCGGCCCGCCCGAAAGAATCAGGCCGCGCGGTTTCATCTTCAGCACGCTTTCCGCCGGCGCATCCCACGGAAACAACTCGCAATAGACCTTCGCTTCGCGCACGCGCCGCGCAATCAACTGGGAATACTGCGAGCCGAAATCAAGTATGGCGATACCGTCGCTGTGGCTGTTCATAGGTATATCGATTATAAAAGAGGGATAATGAACAGGCTGACTCGCGAGAAACCGGGATGTCGTTATGCCGGATGCGCCGGTTGACCAGAACCTAAAAGCAGGCCCTCGAATGGATATTAACCAACTTACCACCCTCGTTCAGTATGTGGACGAAGAACGGCGTAAAGACCGCGCCATGATTCTGCAGTTGCAGGAGAAAGTGGACGCGCTGACGCGCGAGCTGGAGACGCGCACGCGCTACAACCAGTCGCTCGAAGCGCAGATTGCCGAGGTGCGCCTGCAGGCGCAGAAATCGATGGGCTGGACCACCTCCGTGGAGCAACTGCGCGCCGAGTTCACGCAGATTATCGAGCGCATCGAAGACCAGCGCGGCAAGAACGAGCGCGAGTCGGCGCGCGTACGCCAGATCGAGATCGAGGCGCTGGTGCGCCAGTTGAACGAATTGAAGAAAGAGGTGAAGCCCTACGCGCACTACAGCGAAGAAATCGAGCAGCGCCGCCAGGAAGAAGCCCGCCTGAACGATATGATCAGCCGCGTGCAGGCACAGGTCATCGACGTGTCGCGCCACCAGGAAGAACCCGAAACGGCCATCGCTTATCTGGAAGAACAGCGCCGGCAGGACAACAAGCGCATCGTAGCCATCGAACAGGAGTTGCCGGAAGTGCGCAAGCGCGTCGAGCAGTTCCCGCCGCAACTGCTGCTGCTGGATGAAGCGGTGCGCCGTCGGCAGACCGAGATCGAGGAAGCAGCCCGCCTGCTGGAAGCGCAGAGCCAGGTCATCGAAAGCCAGCGCGTCGCCGATATCCGGCGCGAGCGCCAGTTCGCCGAATACGGCGAAATCGTGGAGCGCGTCAAGGAACGCATCACCGCGCTGCAGGCCCAGACGACCGGATTCATCCAGATGCGCGAGGAAGTCCGCCGCGCGCTGGCCGAGTTGCCCGACATTCAAGCCCGC
>JAKALH010000403.1 GCA_021813225.1 Chloroflexota bacterium | reverse complement strand
GCAACCGGACTGTCTGGTTAACACGCGCATCGGCAATGGTCTGGGCGACTACGGAAGCATGGGCGACAATCAGGTGCCATCCGGACACGTTGAGGGCACCTGGGAGACACCGGCGACTTTGAACGACACCTGGGGCTACAAGTATTTCGATAACAACTGGAAAACGGCTGCCGACACACTGGGCGTGCTGGCAGGCCTGGCCGGGAATAATGTCAATTATCTGCTGAACGTCGGCCCGCAACCGGACGGCCGTTTCCCACAGCCGGCTGCGGCCATCCTCGGCGAAGTAGGCAGATGGATGGCCGTAAACGGCGACGCCATCCATGCCACACGCCAAAGCCCCTACCCTTACGACTTTGACTGGGGCACTTTGACGCAACAGGCTCAATCTGATAGTCAGCCGGCCCGCCTGCATCTGCTTTTTCGTCATTGGCCGGCGGGTTCGCTCGAACTGCATGGACTTCATACGCGGGCGGCACGCGCAACCTGCTGGAAGGAACTGAGCATAGATAGCCCGGTAGTAGACCTTTCCTTTACACAGGCCATTGACCCTGTGCCTTACAAAACCTCGCTGACACTCGACCTGCCCGCGCAGGCGCCTTACGCGCCGATGCCCGTAGTTACACTGGAACTGGACGGCGAAGTTGCTGTAGACCCGTCGCTGCTCATGCAGCAGGGGGTAATCGCCCTGCCGGCAGACTGCGCCCGCGTGCAGGCTATATCGGCGGCAGCGCCGGAACTGGAGCGTACCGGCATCCTGGCAAACTGGATGGATCCGCTGGACTGGATCGAGTGGGACGTGCAGATACCGGTCGCCGGTTATTACAGTATCGACATCATCACATCGGCGCTGAGGCAAGGCGCTCCCTGGCGCGGCGGACATGCCGTGCGTCTGGAGACCGACGATGCCGCCATACAGGCACGCATCAGCGCAGACGAAATGGACACTCGACCCGAGACGCGCTGCTATGCGCAGGCGATAACCCGCGCCGGCGATCTGTACTTCCCAAGCGCCGGCCTGCAGACGCTGAGGATGATGGCACTGGCGATACGCGATAACGATGGCGTCGGGCTGGCGCTGGTTGGATTGCGGCTTAAGTCATCTTAACCGATCACACATGCGGCGATAGGGCCGAACTGCGGCGGGTTGAACAGGAGCCTACAGTATGTCCATCACATCGGATTCATCGATACCAGTCGGCCAGCTTCGTTGCGAATACCTGAGCAATCCAATCGGGCTGGATATTCGCCAGCCGCGACTCAGTTGGAAACTGACAGCCGTGCAGCGGGCCGCGAAGCAGACGGCATTCCAGGTCCAGGCCGCGGAGAGCCTCGAAGCCTTAACACAGAGCATGCCGTTACTGTGGAATACCGGCAAAGTGGCTTCAGACGAAACGCTGAACCATGTATACTCTGGCGCGGCGCTGCACTCCGAACAACGCTGTTACTGGCGCGTGCGCGTCTGGGACAACGATGATCGCGCGTCGGTCTGGAGTGAGCCGGCCTTCTGGGAGATGGGATTGCTCGCGGCGGCGGATTGGCGCGCAGACTGGATCGAACCGGACTGGGACGAAGACCCGCAATTGCAGCACCCCTGCCCATACCTGCGCACCGACTTTGCCGTAGAGGGGCGAGTCAAGACGGCGCGCGTCGCTATAAGCAGTCATGGATTGTATTCGCTCAGCGTGAACGGCCGGGCAGTCACCGACGCCATCTTCACGCCCGGTTACACGGCGTATGAGAAGCGACTGCAGTACCAGGTTTACGATGTCACGGCTCTGCTGCGCGACGGCGCTAATGCCGCGGGTGTCATCCTGGGTGATGGCTGGTGGCGCGGTAAAGTGGGCGCCATGTCGGTTCGCAATTCCTACGGCACGAAACTGGCCCTGCTGATGCAGTTGCATATCGTCTATACAGATGGCCGCGAACAGCGGGTGATCTCCGACGACCACTGGCGCGCCACGACCGGGCCAATCCTGATGTCGGACCTGAAGGATGGCGAAATATACGACGCGCGACTGGAACTGCCCGGCTGGGACATGCCGAATTACGATGCCAGCCGCTGGCGAGGTGTGCGTCAAGCGAACTATAGCTACGCCAACCTGACCGGGACTGCCGGCGTGCCTGTGCGCCGGCACGAGACTTTTCAGCCGGCGCTGATCAAGACGCCGGCGGGGCAGAGCATGCTGGATATGGGGCAGAACTTCGCCGGGCGCGTGCGCATGAAGTTGCGCGGTGCCGCCGGCGCGACGATCACCCTTCAGCATGGTGAGACGCTGGACAGGAACGGCAATTTTACGATGCAGAACCTGAACCTGGCGGGGAACATCGCGGTGAACCAGAAGGTGACTTATACCTTCAAGGGCGACGGCGATGAAGTGTTTGAGCCACACTTCACATTCCACGGTTTCCGGTATGTGCTGGTCGAGGGATACCCGGGCCGGCTTGAGGCCGGCAACTTTACCGGGATTGCCGTATATTCGGATATGCCGCCAACAGGGACATTCCGCTGTTCCAACCCGCTGGTCAACCAGTTGCAGCAGAATATCAGTTGGAGCCAGAAGAGCAACTTCCTCGATATTCCCACCGACTGCCCGCAGCGCGAACGCGCCGGCTGGACAGGCGATGCGCAGATATTCGCGCGCACCGGCTCTTTCATCATGGACACGGCGGCTTTCTATACGAAGTGGCTGGCAGATCTGGCCGCGGAGCAACATGCCGACGGCATGGTGACCAACCTGGTTCCGGATGGCTTCAAGCACGCGGGTGGACTGATGAAGCGCCTGGAAGGTTCGGCCGGTTGGGGTGACGCCGCCGTCATTATCCCGTGGACGGTGTACCAGTGTTATGGCGATGCTGGCATCCTGCGCCGGCAGTATGCCAGCATGAAAGCCTGGGTGGACTATGTGGTGGAACGCGCCGGGCACACTCACTGGGCGAGAAAGCTGCAACCCGCGTACTGGCTGAGCCGCGACAGGCGCGCACGCCAGTGGCGCATCTGGGATACAGGATACCACTGGGGCGAATGGCTGGAATCGGGAACCGGTTCGGTGTCGCTGGTGCTGGGCATTCTGAAACGCATGTTGTTCTCAGAGCCGGCGGTGGCGACGCCCTACCTCGTCTACTCAAGCGGGCTGCTGGCACGTGTCGCAGACACACTGGGCGAAACCGCAGACAACGAGCACTATCAACAGATCCATGAGCAGGCGAAAGCCGCATATCTTGCGGAATATGTCGGCGACGATGGACACATCAGGCCCGACCGGCAGTCGTCATATGTGCGGGCGCTGGCCTTCGACCTGTTGCCCGACGATTTGCGTCCGCGCGCGGCGCGACGCCTGGTGGAACTGGTGCGTCAGAACGGCAACCACCTCGGCACCGGATTTCTGACGACCACTTACCTGTGCCACATGCTCAGCCGGTACGGTTATCTGGACGTTGCCTATGCTTTACTGAACCAGCAGACCGTGCCTTCGTGGTTGTATCCAGTCACAAAAGGCGCAACCAGCATCTGGGAGACGTGGGACGGCATCGCCGCCGATGGCACGCCCAGGATGTCGTTGAATCATTATTCCTATGGCGCGGTGGGAAGCTGGC
>JAKALH010000402.1 GCA_021813225.1 Chloroflexota bacterium | reverse complement strand
ACCGCTGGCGACGCTGCGCGATCTTCCTCCCCGGGGGCCGCTTTGCGCGCATCCGCTGGGAAGCCAACGACTACGGCACGACACGCTGGCAGCTCATGGTGCTGGGCGCCTGCATGCCGCTGGATGGCATGCAGCGCATCGCCGGGGTTCGTCCCGGTGCGCATATCCTGCTGCACGCCGAAGGTGAGCGCCAGGTGCAGGCGGTCCTGCCGCAGCTCGACGCCATCGAGGCGCTGGGCATCGACCCGGCCGACGTGTCGCCCGCGTACTGGCGCACGCTGGGCAACCGTCTGGCCGCGCGCCTGCCGCTGCCGGTCTACACCGTCGAGCGGCATGCGGCCTGGCTGGCAGGGAAGGCGTTGCAATGAACGCGCGCTTCCGCTCCCGCGCCGCGCTGGCGCTGCTGGTAGCCGCCGGCCTTGCGTCGCTGGCCTGGGCCTCGTTCGTGGCGCCGATGCCGCGCGTCGTCTACAACGCGTCCGCCAGCGTCCCGGTCGGCTGGTACCGGATCGGACCGGCGCAGGCGCTGCACGTCGGCAGCGTCGTGCTGGTCCGGCTGCCGGCCGCGCCTGCGGCACTCGCCGCGCGGCGCGGCTACCTGCCGACGCACATCCCGCTGCTCAAGCGCATCGGGGCGATGGCGCCGCAATCCGTGTGCGTCCATGACGGCATCGTGCGCATCGACGGCGCGCCGGTCGCCGCCACCTTGCGGGTCGATGGAATGGGGCGGCGGCTGGCGGCGTGGCCGCAGTGCCGGCGCTTGGCGCGTGGCGAACTGTTCCTGCTCAGCACCGACGATCCGGCGTCGTTCGACAGCCGATATTTCGGGCTGGTGCCTGCGTCCGCCGTGATCGGGCAGGCGCAGCCGATACGGACGTGGCCGCAGCGATGAACTCAACCATCGACAGGCAGGGCTGCGTGCCGTGGGTGCGTTCGTGCGGGCGTGATGCGAACGCCATCGCATCGCGCCTGCACGGGCATCGGCATGTCGTCGCGCTGGCCGTCATCGCATCATCCCGCGTGCAGACGGCTTGCCCCGAGCGCGCCCTGTCATCGACAGGTCAGGCGCTCGCCGGCCGGCAGGCTCCGCGTTGCGGAGCGCCGCCGGGCCGCCGAAGACCCGCGCCACGGCGAGGGGCAAAGGCGGAGGGCAAGATAAAAGGACGCGGCACTCCGGTGCGCGTAGAGCCTTGTCTGCACGGGGGTTGGCGCGGTACGCGCTTCTTGCGGTGCTGTGCCGCTGACGGCGCGAAGTTCGCGTCAGCATTGACCCATCTGCGTGCTTTGTCCGCTGGACTTGGCCGTGCTGCGCTGGAGTTCACGCCATGAGCAGCCGTGACGACGCCCGTTTTCGTGTACGCCCTGGCGCGCCCAAGAATCGCCAGAAGAAGTTCGTTTCCCAGGTGCTCAAGGAGGTCAGCAAGGCTGGCGGGAAGTCGGTACGCAAGTCGGGAGCGCGGCCTGGCGCACGCCTCGGGCGGGGGCACGTGGCCGCTCGTTTCACGGGTCGTTCGCTGTCACCCCATGCGCGGCGCGTCACCATCAAGACCCGGCTGGTGAACCTCAAGCAGGCCGGGCCGCGATCGACCGCCACGCACCTGCGCTACATCGAGCGCGAAGGGGTTGGGCGGGATGGTGAACCGGGCCAAGCCTATGGGCTGATGACCGACAACGCTGACCTGGAGGCCTTCGAGGAACGCGGTCGGGACGACCGCCACCAGTTCCGCTTCATCGTCTCGCCGGAGGATGCCGAGCAACTCGACGACCTGCACAGCTACACCCGCCACCTGATGCGCCGGATGGAGGCCGATCTGGGGACCAACCTGGACTGGGTGGCGGTGAACCACTGGAACACCGACAACCCGCATACCCACGTCGTGCTGCGCGGCAAGGACGACACCGGCAAAGACCTCATCATCTCCCGCGACTACATCGCCCACGGCATGCGCGAGCGCGCTGCCGAACTGGCGACCGAATGGCTGGGGCCGCGCACCGAACTGGAGATCCAGCAAGGCCTGCAACGCGAGGTCAATCAGGAACGCTGGACCAGCCTGGATCGCACACTGCAACGCGAAGCGCAAGGCGGCCTGATTCACATGAATCAACCTGCCGATGATCCATCGCGCAGACAGCAACGTGTGCTGTTGGTCGGGCGTCTGCAACGCTTGCAGCGCATGGGGCTGGCGGCCAAAGGATCGCCCGGCGTGTGGACCGTCCACGCCGATACCGAACAGGTCTTGCGGGCGATGGGCGAGCGCGGCGACATCGTGCGCACGATGCAGCGGGCCATGGGCAGCGCGCCGCGCGGCCTTGTCGTATTCGAGCCGGGCGAGAACGTGCGCCCGGTGATCGGCCGCGTGGCTGCGAAGGGCATGGCCGACGAGTTGTACGACCGAGGCTATCTGGTGATCGATAGCATCGACGGCAAGGCGCATTACGTTGCCCTGAACGCAAAGGTGGAGCTGGAGCAGTACCCGGTGGGGGCCGTGGTCGAAGCTCGTGGTTCAACCGACATTCGCGCAGCCGACAAGAACATCGCCGCACTCGCAGTCGATGGCCTGTACCGCACCGACCACCACCTGACGATGGCCAGGGCGCGCGCCACGCCTGGGCGCGATCCCAAAGAGGTGGTCGATGCCCATGTGCGTCGGCTGGAAGCGCTGCGCCGAACGGGTGTTGTCGAGCGCGTGGCAGAAGGTGTCTGGCGGGTGCCGGTTGATCTGCCCGATCGTGGCAGGCACCACGATGCGCAGCACCTCGGGCGCGTGTCGGTGGAACTGCGGTCGCATCTGTCCATCGAGCGGCAGGCCCGCGTGCTCGGCGCGACCTGGTTGGATCAGCAATTGACCGGCGGCGGCACGGGAATCGGCGAACAGGGCTTTGGCGGCGAGGTGCGCGAGGCGTTGCGGCAGCGGGCGGATTTCCTGATCGAGCAGGGGCTGGCCGAGCGGCGCGGGCAGCGCGTGATTCTGGCGCGCAACCTGTTGGCCACATTACGCAATCGCGACATCGATGCAGCGGCCAAGACCATCGCCTCGGAAACCGGCCTAGCGCACCGCGCTGTGGCCGATGGCGAGCGCGTCAGCGGTGTCTACCGCCGCAGCGTGCAGCTCGCGAGCGGACGATTCGCAATGCTCGATAGCGGCATAGGGTTCAGCCTGGTGCCGTGGAAGCCGGTGATTGAGCAACGGCTGGGGAAAACGATGACGGCTGTCATTCGAGGAAGTAACGTGTCATGGGTGCTTGAACGGCAACGTGGGATATCAATGGGGTAAGTCGCTCGTTCGTAATCAGGCCCACTGGACGTGTAAGCAAGGCCATCCTTAGAGCAAGCTTTCAACTGACGTCGACCCAGCCCCGCCCAATGCTTGGTACAAAGCGGCGCGATCGACGAGGCGTTGTGCCTGAGCCGCGATCAGGTTGATTTGATTCGGTTGCGCCTGCTGTTGTGCAGCGAGCAGTTGGACATAATTGGCGGCGCCCACTCACCGAGGAGAACGTCTGCGTCGACGACGTGTTTCGCATTGGTACTGCTCTCGTCCAGGTCTCCCAAGCGCGGCAGCCCTGCTGGAAGCTCAATCTGCGTTTCAGTCATCTGCGCA
>JAKALH010000401.1 GCA_021813225.1 Chloroflexota bacterium | reverse complement strand
GCGTCGGTCGCGCGGTGGGGATGGGCCGGCTGATGGCGGTGAGCACGAAGACGGTCGACGTGGCGTCGACCTGCGCCGTAGCCGTCAGATCGGCGGTGCCGGTCGGCGTGGCGGCGGGCGCGGCGCCGCTGCAGGCCGCCAGCAGCCCTGCCAGGCCGATGCTGACCAGTGCGCGCAGCCGGTTGCTAAGAAGTTCTCGGCGTATCTCCGCTCGATTCATGCGGCGTCAGTTATCCGGCCCGGCTGGCGGCATATAAGCGGCGTTCGATCCATTCGCACGATTATATGTGAAGGAATGCTGCGCGGTTCGTTTTACCAATACGCTCGTCGTTATGACAGAGCACCTGTTGGTTACGGCCTTGACGCCTGCATATATGTGATATATACCATAGACTATGGACAACGCGCTGCCGGACATTCCGCACGGCTGGTTACGATCGTCTTGTCGAGATGATGATGGAGCACCACAACCGCGCTCGGGGCGCTGGCACTCCAGGTAAATATGCCGACAAATCCGCGAAGCGCGCGCCTGCTATATAAGGAGAGGTCAGCGCGGCCTGCCTTGTGGGAGAGATTGCGCAGGAGGTTCGACATGCCCCCCATTTACCTCGATTACAACGCGACGACGCCGGTTGATCCGGCCGTTCTGGACGCCATGCTCCCCTATTTGAAGGGTGAGTTTGGCAATCCGTCCAGCAGCCACGCCTACGGCGCGCGCGCGCACGCGGCCGTTGAGGCGGCGCGCGCCGCGTTGGCAGCCCTGTTGGGCTGTTCGACCGAGGAGGTGGCCTTCACCGGCTGTGCCAGCGAGTCCGACAACCTGGCCATCAAGGGGATCGCCGAGGCTCAGCGCGACCGCGGCGACCACATCATCACCTCGCAGGTAGAGCACCCCGCCGTGGCGGCGACCTGCCGCTATCTTGAGCGTCATGGCTATCGGGTGACCTACCTGCCAGTGGATGCGCAGGGGAGAGTGGACCCGGACGACGTGTCGCGGGCGATCACGCCGCGCACCATCCTGATCACGGTCATGCACGCCAATAACGAGGTGGGCACGGTGCAGCCCATCGAGGCCATCGGCCGTATCGCCCGCATGCACAGCATTCCCTTCCACACCGATGCCGCGCAGGCCGTGGGCAAGATCCCGGCGCGGGTGGACGACCTGGCCGTGGACCTGCTCACAGTGGCCGGGCACAAGTTCTACGCCCCGAAGGGCGTGGGCGCGCTCTACATCCGGCGCGGGACGCGCCTGGCGTCGCTCATTCACGGCGCGGGCCATGAGGACGGCCGGCGCGCCGGCACCGAGAATGTAGCCCACATCGTCGGGTTGGGCGAGGCGTCGCGCCTTGCCGCGCACGACCTGGCTGAGACCGGAGAGCGACTGCGCACGCTCCGGGACCGCCTGCACCAGGGGCTTATGGGCTGTGTCGATGGGGTTCACCTGAACGGGCACCCGACCGAACGGCTGCCCAACACGCTCAACGTGAGCTTTGCCGGCGTGGACAGCACCGCACTGCTGGCCGCGTTGCCGGAGGTCGCCGCGTCCACCGGTTCGGCCTGTCACTCGGGGCGGACCGAACCATCTTCGGTGCTGTTGGCCATGGGGGTGTCCCCTGACCTCGCGCTTGGGGCGGTGCGCTTCAGCCTGGGGCGCTGGACCACGGAAGAAGAGGTGGATCAGGCCATCCATCTGGTCGCCGGGCAAGTCAGCGCTCTGCGTATGTGAGGAGTAAGAGACGGATGAACAGATCAATCTGGGCGATTGTGGCGGGGATCATTCTCGTGCTGCTCCTCATCGGAGCGTGTGCGTTCATCCTCCTCCCTTTGGGGAGTGGCTATGGCCCCTACGGCTTTGGCATGATGGGTCCGGGCATGATGATGGGCGGGTTCGGGTTTCCGTTTCTCGGCGGGGCCGCCGTGCTGCTGTTCGGGGCGTTCATCCTCGTCGGCATCGTGCTGCTGATCGCCTGGCTCGCACAGGGTGCCGGGCAATTGCCGTCCTCCGCCCCGCGCGGTGAGTCGGCGTTGGAGGTGCTGAAAGCGCGCTACGCCAAAGGCGAGATCACGCGCGAACAATACCAGGAGATGCGCCATGATCTGGAGTAGCTGAAAAGGAGAACGATGAAAAGGAAGGGCCTGCTGCTGGCCGGGGTAGCATTTCTCGCTATCGGCATGGTCGGATTGGCGCTGTTTGGCTCCGGCATCGTGTCGCTCTCATCTGCGGGGAGCACGCCTGCCGCGCGGGGTGCATGGATCTTCCGAACGGGTACCGATCCCAATGGGCAGCCAATTCCCTTTTCCGGCGGCATGATGATGCGTGCCAGTTGCGCGGACTGTCATGGCGTGAATGGACAAGGCCTGCGCACGCCGATGTTTGTCAGCCCCAACATCACCTACCGCAATCTCACCGATCCGGCGGGCATGCTGGAGCCGGACGGCGCACGCGGCCCTACGTACGCCGACGGCCAGATCCGGCGCGCGATCACCCAGGGAATTGACGCGGAAGGCAAGCCGCTTGCCTGGCCGATGCCGCGTTGGCAGTTGACAGACGGCGAGTGGAATGACCTGCTCGCCTACCTGAAGACGCTGCCGTGAATACTGCGGGCAGCGATCCCATTCTCCTAGAGCGCAGGAACTGAATCAGCGAATGAGGAAGGAGTGAAAATGTGCTGCATGATGCATGATATGGCTCATACGGAGCCTGACGCCCAAATACCGATGACCAGCAGAATGTGCTGCATGTCGCATGAGATGGAGCATGCGGAGCATAGCACCCAGGGGCCGGCGTCGAGCACGCCGCAACAAGAAGAACCGCTGATCGACATTCTCAAACGACGTTATGCCAAAGGCGAAATCACCAAAGAGCAATTCGAGGGGATGAAACGCGATCTCGATCTGTAAAACTGTCTTGTAACTTCCTGATGGAAGCAAGGAGGATTAGATGGCTGGCAAGACGATCCTCGTTTTAGGCGGCGGCGTCGGCGGCCTGGTTGCCGCCAATGAGCTGCGGCGACTGTTGCCGCGCGAGCACCGCGTTGTGCTGGTCGAGAGGAATGCCCAGCACGCTTTTGCGCCTTCATTCCTGTGGCTGATGACGGGCGACCGCAGGCCGGAGCAAATTACCTGCGATGTGCGTCGGCTGCTGCGGTCCGACATCGAAGTGGTCCTGTCCGAGGTGCGCGCCATTGACGTGGCGAACCGCACAGTGCAGGCAGACGGGCAGGGGCTGGCCTATGACCATCTCGTCGTCGCCCTTGGCGCAGCGCTGGCGCCCGAAGCCGTCCCTGGCTTAGCCGAAGAGGCACATACCTTTTACACCTTCGATGGCGCGGTCAAGTTGCGCGATGCCCTGCGCGGTTTCAAGGGCGGCAGTGTGGCGGTCGTGGTGGGCGGGTTGCCTTACAAATGCCCGGGCGCGCCACATGAGGGGGCGATGCTGATCGCGAACGCATTGCGGCGGCGCGGCCTGGCCGGCGAGGTGCACCTGTTCACGCCCGAACCGCAACCGATGCCGGTGGCCGGCCCTGCGCTGGGTGAAGCCGTCAGGGAAATGCTGGCCCAGCAAGGGGTTGTCTTTCACCCACAGCACAAGCTGACCAAGGTGGACACGG
>JAKALH010000400.1 GCA_021813225.1 Chloroflexota bacterium | reverse complement strand
CCATATCGGGCTTCCTTGGCGGAGCGGTGGATTCCGTGCTGATGAGATTCACAGACGTCATGCTGACGTTGCCCGATCTGCCGCTGTTATTGATCATGTCCGCCAGCCTGCGCCAGTTCGCGCAACTCCAGGATTTGCTGGGCGATTTACTCGGTGTCGCGATCATCGTCTTTGTTCTGACGATGTTCGGCTGGATGAGCGATGCTCGTCTGGTGCGGGGACAGGCGCTCAGCCTGCGCACGCGCGAATTTATCGACGCGAGCCGTTCATTGGGCGCAAGCCAGGCGCGCATTATCTTCCGGCACATTGTGCCGAACGCGCTGGCGCCGATTATCGTCAATGCCACGTTGGGCTTCGGCGGCGTCATCATCGCAGAGTCGGCGCTGTCGTTCCTGGGCTTCGGCATCATGCCGCCGATCCCGACCTGGGGCAATATGTTGAACGATGCCCGCAGCGCGCCGCTGCAGTACCTGTTCGTGCAGGCGCTGTGGCCGGGCTTCTGCATTTTCCTGACCGTGCTCTCGATCAACTTCGTCGGCGATGGCCTGCGGGACGCGCTGGACCCGCGCCTGAAGATGTGACCTGTCGATGTGGCGCGATGGAGCGTGGATCACAGAAACTCCGCTATAACCTGGCCGGCCTGTTCATAGGAGTCGCGGGTTTTGTCGCGGTTGTGGTGTACGGTTCCATTGCGCTGGCGGCACAGGATGCACTGTGGTTCGTGCCGGGATTTCATGATGCGCCTGCGCAGATCATCATATACAAAGCTGGCGCCCGCACGGTTCTCCGTCCGGGCCAACCCGGCTTTGCGGAGCTTTCGTCCGCCGTCATGGATAGCTTGAACCAGGGCGTCGCGCGCCAATCGGGCATCGGGCTGTCGCCAGGGTCGCTGCAGGATGCCTACACCCAGTTTGAAACGGTGGAGGTGTTTTTCAACCATCCCGTAAAGCTGCACACGCCGTTTTTCTCGCCGGAGGCGACCCAGATGCTGTTCGCCATTTCGGGCCGGCATGCTGAGTTATCGGTAGCCTTTATGGGCGACAGGGGTGTGTACTATTCGAATTCGCCGGCATTGAACACGATCGAGCCGATCCGGGCGGCTTTGAAAAATCTGGGATATTAGAAAATACGGGTTATACTCAGCCAGGCTTCTGACCGGCCTATCACGGCAATCACGCCGAACTAACCTGTAGGAGTACTTAATGGGCGCTAACGTAAAAATGAATGCACCATCCGTCGGGCGGCACGCCGCCGCCAATGGCAGGAATGACGTCCTGCTCGATGTACAGGGTCTGAAGACTTACTTTTACACGGAAGATGGTGTAGTCAAAGCCGTCGATGGCGTCGACCTGACGGTGAAACGGGGCGAGACGCTGGGCATCGTCGGCGAATCGGGCTGCGGCAAGAGCGTGACCTCGCTCTCGATCATGCGCCTGATCGGCGCGCCGGGGAAGATCACGGAAGGCAAGATCAATTTCGATGGTAAGAATCTGCTCGAATTGTCTGAGCAGCAGATGACCAAGATCCGCGGCAACCGCATCTCGATGATTTTTCAGCAGCCGACAACCTGTCTCAATCCCGTCTTCAAGATCGGGGACCAGGTCGCGGAAGTGCTCGACATTCATCAGAGCCTGGGCCGGGAAGCCGGCTGGAAGCGCGCCATCGAACTGCTGCGCATGGTGGGCATTCCTGAGCCGCAGAAACGTGTCAATTCGTACCCGCACGAAATTTCGGGCGGCCAGGCGCAGCGCGTGATGATCGCCATGGCGCTGGCCTGCGCCCCTGAATTGCTGATTGCAGACGAACCGACAACCGCGCTTGACGTGACGATTCAGGCGCAGATTCTGGACCTGATGCGCGGCCTGCGCGAGAAAACCGGCACTTCTATCATTCTGATCACGCACGATATGGGCGTGATTGCAGAGATGGCCGACCGCGTCGTCGTCATGTATGCCGGCCAGGTTGTCGAGGAAGCGCCTGTCAAGACCATCTTCGCGCGTCCGCTGCACCCGTATACCCAGGGTCTGCTAGGCTCGATTCCGGTGCTGGGCAAAGTGCGCGACCGCCTGGATGTGATTCCGGGGTCGGTGCCGAACCTGCTCAATCCGCCGCCGGGCTGCCACTTCGAACCGCGCTGCGAAATGTGCAAGGGTCTGGCGCGCGAGCGCTGCAGGGCGGAGATTCCTCCGCTGCGCGAGATCGAGCCAGGGCACTTTGTGCGCACCTGGCTGTATGACTATCAGAACTGATTCGGCGATTGCCGACCTTGAGGCCATTCCATCAGAGTATCAGACAGAGGCAGGCTGGAGAATAACAATATGACCACGACTTCGGAGATAAAAGGAAAATCCGAAATCCCGCAATCCAATGCGGAAGATCTGCTGCAGGTCAAAGACCTTGTCAAATTCTTCCCGATCAAGGGCGGCATTCTGCAGCGCACGGTGGCGCAGGTGCAGGCGGTCAACGGCGTATCGTTCAGCGTTAAGCGCGGCGAGACGCTCGGACTGGTCGGCGAATCGGGCTGCGGCAAGACCACGGTGGGCCGCACGCTCATGCGCCTGACGCCGGCCACCAGCGGCAGCGTCATCTTCGAAGGGAAGAATATATTCCAGTTGAATGCGAAGGAATTGAAGGCAATCCGCCGCGACATGCAGATCATCTTCCAGGACCCATACTCATCGCTCGACCCGCGCATGCCGATCGGCGAAAGCGTGGCGGAAGGGCTGCTGGTGCATGGCGAACGCGACAGCAAGAAGCGCAACCAGTACGTCATGGAGATGCTCAAGCGCGTGGGACTTGAGGACTACCACGCGCGGCGCTACCCGCACGAGTTCTCCGGCGGCCAGCGCCAGCGCATCGGCATCGCGCGCGCGCTCGCGCTGCGCCCTAAGTTCATCGTCTGCGACGAGCCGGTATCTGCGCTGGATGTTTCCATCCAGTCGCAGGTGTTGAACCTGCTCAGAGACCTGCAGCGGGAGTTCGGCCTCACTTACCTGTTCATCGCCCATAACCTGGGCGTGGTCGAGCATATCAGCGACCGCGTCGGCGTGATGTACCTGGGTAAGATGGTTGAACTGACCGACCGCGAAACCCTGTTCCAGGACCCCCTGCATCCCTACACCAAAGCTCTGCTGTCTGCCATTCCCATTCCCGATCCCACGATTCGCCGTGAGCGCATCATCCTGGAAGGCGATGTGCCCAGCCCCATTCACCCGCCCAGCGGCTGTAACTTCCACACGCGCTGCCCGTGGGTTATCGACCGCTGCAGGGTCGAGATACCGCCATTCGAGGAACTGAAACCCGGACACCACGTGGCGTGCTGGGTGGCCAGGCAGCGCATCGAAGACGAAAAGCAACTCAAACCGGTGCTGAACGGTTGACCCGGACGGTTCAGAACAGGCAAGCGGCCACGCTTTGTCAGCGTGGCCGCTTTTTTGCTTCCCGGCCCTGGCTAGAGTTCCGTCATGAAACGGATAGCGGCCTCGATGCCTTTTTCGTAGCATGCCACGGCGAAATGCTCATCCGGCGCGTGGATATTGTCGCCGGACAGGCCGAAACCCAGCAGCACGATCGGCTTGCCCAGCACATCCTGAAAGTCGTTGACGACCGGGATC
>JAKALH010000399.1 GCA_021813225.1 Chloroflexota bacterium | reverse complement strand
GACATCATCGACCGGCAGACGCTGGCCGACGGTGGGCACGGCATCCCGTATATCCTGCTGCTGCCGCTGTCGGCGCTGATCTTTCTTATCAGCGGCATCGCCGAGACGGGACGTTCGCCCTTCGACCTGCTGGAAGCCGAATCGGAAATCGTGGCCGGCTTCCACGTGGAATACAGCGGCATGAAGTTCGCGCTGTTCTTCCTGGGCGAATACGTGAACGCGCTGGCGGTTTCGCTCATGTTCGCGGTGCTGTTCCTGGGCGGCTATGCCGGGCCGGTGCTGCCGCCCTACCTCTGGCTGCTGCTGAAGGTGGGCGCCGTGTTCACAGTGCTGATGTGGCTGCGCGGCACGCTCCCGCGCGTGCGCGTGGATCAGTTGATGAGCTTCAACTGGAAGTTCCTCGTCCCCATATCCATCGTCAACGTGATTCTCGTCATGATTCTGGCGAAGGTGTTCGTGGCGGATGCGGCGCTGGCCTCGGCCAACGGCGGCATTATCGTTTCGCCCGGCATGCAGGCGCTGATCCTGTTCGTTTCGAATGCGGCGGTGCTGGTCGTGTCGCTCGGACTGGTCGCCCGCAAGGCGCGTCAGATGCGCCTGGTGGAAGCGGAAGACCTGGAGAAACGGCGCGCCGAGAACAGGCTGTCGGCGGCCAAGGCGGTGGCGCAATGACATTGACAATCCAGCAGATATTATTCATCGTGATTGCGCTGGTGGTGTTGATTTCGGCCGTCATGGTCGTTACGACGCGCAACCTGTTTCATGCGGCGCTGTTCCTGGTGCTGTCCTTCTTCGGCGTGGCGGGGTTCTACGTGCTGCTGGAGGCGGGCTTCTTTGCCGCCGTGCAGGTGCTGGTGTACATCGGCGCCATCTCGATTCTGTTCATCTTCGCCGTCATGCTCACGCGCGATGTGATTACGTCGGCGCGGGGCAACTCGCAGTGGAGCGCGGCCGCAGTCGTTGCAGCCGCGATTTTTCTCGTCGCCGCCATTCTGCTCGGCCCAACCGCGCTCACCATTGCCGGGCGCGAATTCGGCAATGTGCAGTGGACGGACGCGAACGGCCCGGCCGCGGCTTCGGCCACCGTCATCGGCGACCTGGGGCGCGGGCTGGTGAGTTTCACCCAGTACGCCGTGCCGTTTCTGCTGGGCGCGGTGATGCTGCTGGTGGCGATGGTCGGCGCCATCTGGGTGGCGCGCGAACGGCGCAGCCATGACGCAGCCGACGACGCCGGCGAAATCGGTTCCGACCTGGAACAGCCGGTGCAGGAGGCGCTCCCGCTGGCCGACCAGGCCGCCGCAGGCGAGACGCATTGAGGAAGGAATTAGGATGTTAAATGGAATTCCGCTCTACTGGTACCTGATTGTTTCCGCAGCCCTGTTCTGCATCGGGCTGTACGGCGTGATGGCGCGCAAAAACGCCATCGCCATGCTGATGGGCGTCGAACTGATGCTGAACGCCGTCATCATCAACCTGATCGCTTTCTGGCGCTACGTCACCCCGCAATCGACGGCCGGCCTGGCCTTTGCAGCCTTCATCTACGTCGTGGCGGCGGCGGAAGCCGCTGTGGGCCTGGCGCTGATCATCTCCGTCTACCGCAACACGCGCAGCGTCGACCCGGAGAAAATCGATTCACTGAAGTTGTAATGCCATGACCAAAGAACTTCTTGGTACGCTTACCTGGCTGGCGCCGCTGCCCCCATTGATATCGTTCGCAGTCATCGCCCTGTTCACCAATCGCCACCGCCAGACCAGTGCGACCATTGCCGTGCTGGCGATGGCGGCGTCGCTCGTTCTGTCGTTCATCGTGCTGTTCAACGCGCTGGGCATGCCCGACCTGGGCAGCGCGCCCATCCGCGGCCTGCCGTACCGGCTGCTGCCGACCGGCGACACGACCTTCGACATCGGCGTGGCGGTCGACCCGCTCGGCGCGACATTCCTGTTCATGGTGCCGCTGACCTGCACGCTGATTTTCATCTACAGCATCGGCTACATGGCTTCCGACCCGCTGTACGCGCGCTTCTTCGCCTTCCTCAGCCTGTTCGGCGGCTCGATGATGGGGTTGGTCGTCTCCGACAACCTGCTGATGCTGTTCGTGTTCTGGGAGCTGATGGGCTTCTGTTCGTATGCGCTGATCGGCTTCTTCTACCGCAAACCCTCGGCCTATAAGGCGGCCGTCAAAGCCTTCATGACCACGCGCGTGGGAGATGTGCTGATGCTGCTGGGCATCGTGTATCTGTACTCCCAGACCGGCACGCTCAACTTCTTCAACATCCTGCACGACGAGAAGGTGCTTGCGACGCTGGCAGGCACGCCGGCCGTGCTGGGGCTGGGTATTTCCGCGGCCGGGCTGATTGCGCTTCTGATTTTCGGCGGCACGGTGGGCAAGAGCGCGCAGTTCCCGCTGCACGTGTGGCTGCCCGACGCCATGGAAGGCCCCACCCCCGTCAGCGCCATGATCCATGCCGCCACGATGGTCAGCGCCGGCATCTTCGTGCTGCTGCGCTTCTTCCCGCTGCTGCAGGCGGGCGGCCACGATAACCCGGCCTTCATCGTCGTCGGCCTCATCGGCGCCATCACCGCATTTTTGGGCGCGACGATCGCCGCCGCGCAATACGACATCAAGCGCGTGCTGGCTTTCTCCACCATCAGCCAGTTGGGCTACATGGTGGCGGCGGTGGGCATCGGCGCCTATGCGGCGGCGCTCTTCCACCTGCTGGCGCACGCGTTCTTCAAGTCGACGCTGTTCCTCGGTTCCGGTTCGGTCATCCACGGCGTGGAGCACGGGCACGAGCATGCGCACAGCCATGACCATGCCGAGGCGCATGAGCACGCGGCGGACGAGACGGCGCAGCCGGCGTTCGACCCGCAGGACATGCGCAACATGGGCGGCCTGCGCAGGCGCATGCCCATCACATTCCTGGCCTTCCTCGCCGGCGGGCTGGCGCTGGCCGGCTTCCCGTTTATCACGGCGGGCTTCTGGAGCAAAGACGAAATTCTGGCGGACGCCTTCAACGGGCTGGCGCAGGGGCGCTGGATTGCGGGGCTGGTCTTCGTTGTGCTGGCGCTGTCCGCGCTGCTTACGGCGTTCTACACCGGCCGCCAGATCTGCATGACCTTCCTGGGCGAACCCCGCAGCGAGGCGGCCGCCCACGCCAGCGAGTCCGTCCCGACCATGACCTTCCCGCTGGTGGTGCTGGCCGTGTTTGCCGTCTTCTTCGGCTTCATCAGCGTGCCGCCGGACTTCCCGGTGATCGGGCCGTTGTTCGGCTCCGCGGCGGGCTGGCTGAAGAACTTCGCCACGGCGCAGTTGGCGGAGCTGCAGGCTTTCCATGAAGAGATCGTGCACTTCAACGCCGTCCCGCTGCTGACCTCGCTGGTCGTCTCGCTGGGCGGCCTGGGGCTGGGCTGGCTGGTGTATGGCCGGAAGCCGCTGCGGGTCGGGCAGACCGACCCGGTCGAGAAGCTGGGCGGCCTGTTCCGGTTCCTGCACCGCCGCTGGTACTTCGACGAGTTGTACCGCGCCGCCTTCGTCAACCCGCTGCAGGCCATCGCGGACAACTACACGCGCATCGTGGACAAAGGCATCATCGACTGGTTCCTGTAGGGCGTGTTCAAGGTT
>JAKALH010000398.1 GCA_021813225.1 Chloroflexota bacterium | reverse complement strand
TGGGGTAATCCGTGCCGTGTAGATGCTGACGAAGGGGCGCTGCCCCAGCGCAGCCTGCAGTGCCAGCGGGATGAGATGCGACTCCGGCGTGTGAGCCTCGCCGCGCGGCCCATACGCGCCGCAGGCGTTGAAGTAGCGCAGCACCGCGTAGCGCAGCCCGTGGATGGTGCGATACCAGCCCAGCATCTGCTCCACCATCAGCTTGGTCGCGCCGTAGCAGTTGGCCGGCTGGATGCGGGACGTCTCGGTCAGCGGCTCGTCGCTGGCGGCGAACACCGCCGCCGTGGACGAGAACACCAGCCGCCTGACGCCGTGCGCGGCGCACGCTTCCAGCAGGTTATTGGTGTGGCACACGTTGGCGCGGAAGTAGCGCGCCGGCTTCTTCATCGATTCGCCTGCTTCGATCAGCGCGGCGAAGTGAAATACCGCGTCGGCCTGCGCCACATCCAGCGCCAGCGCGATATCCTCCGGGCTTTCCAGGTCGCCGCTGATAAAGCGCGCCTGTTCCGGCACCGCCTCGCGGTGGCCGTTGACGAGATTGTCGAACACGAAGACGCTGTGCCCGGCATCGACCAGCATCTGGGCGACGACGCTTCCGATATAGCCGGCGCCGCCGGCAACGAGGATATTCATAGTTCCACGCTCGCCTGTCACCAGGAGTTGTCCGCAATCGCATCGACCACGGGCTTGATGTCGTCCATCAGCGGGTACAGGATCGGGCAGGTGACGCCGGCATCCACATACTCGCGTATCTTCGCCGTGCACTCGGCGCTGGTGCCCACGGCCATCAACATGCGCGGCACGTCGTCGGGGATCACCCGCGACGCGGCGATGTACTCCGCCTCGGTCGCCGGCCAGCTCATCACGGCCTGCACGCGCCGGATCAGGTCATCGGGCACGCCGCTGGCCTTCATGATGTGCGGCTCGGTCGCCAGGTAGTAGGCCACCAGCTTCTTCGCCTCGGCCATGGCCGCTGCGGGGTTCTCATCGCTCAATGAGCACACCAGCAGTTCGGGGCGATCCACCTGCTCGATCGTCCTGCCGGCGCGAGCCGCGCCGCGCGCCACCAGTTCCACGGCGCGCCGGATGTAATCCACCGACACGACGTAATTCAACACCACGCCGTCGCAGATTTCACCGGCCAGTTCCAGCATCTTGTCGCCTGTCGCGCCGATGTAGATGGGGATATCGCGCGGGCGCGTGTCGCCGAACACCACGTCCAGCTTCACGCGGTCCAGCTTAACGAACTCTCCCCGGTACGTCACTTCCTGCATGCTGAACAACCGGCGGATCGCCTCGACATGCTCGCGCATCGCCAGCAGCGGGCGCTCGCGTTTCTCGCCCACGCGCGCGGCAATCGGCTCCCACCACGCGCCCAGGCCCAGCATCACGCGCGAAGGCGCGTCCGGGTCGCCGCTGGTCTGCTTGCCCAGTTCCCACATGGTGCTCCACGATGCGGCGATGACCGCCGGGTTGCGCGTCCAGATGGGCAGCACGCCGCTGCCCAGGCGCAGCTTCTTCGTGCGCGTCAGGAAGGCGGACATCATCACGATGCAGTCGCGCGCCAGCCGGGTATCGGCCTGCCAGATTTCACTGAAGCCGCGCGCCTCGGCATACTCCGCCATCTCCAGTTCGTAACCGAGCGGGTGCTTATCCTGCATGTACAGCGCGAAACGCGGTTGCCTGCCCGTAGACATGCTCCTCCTGTGTCGCCGGTAATCCGGTATATGGCTCTCATCCTCGATTCTATATGAGTTGACCGTGCGCGCGGTTGCGGAGATGGTGATACCATAGCCTTGTGATCGGGGTCTTCGATTCGGGGGTGGGCGGCCTGTCCGTCTGGCGCGAAATCGTGCGCCTCATGCCGGGTGAACCGGCCCTTTATCTCGCCGATCAGGCGCATGTGCCCTACGGCTCGCGCACCCTGGACGACGTGCGCCGGCTGACCGAGCGGCACGTCGCCTGGCTGATTCGAAGCGGCTGCGACATGGTAGTCATCGCCTGCAACACAGCATCGGCGGCGGCGCTGCGGCATGTGCGCGGGGTTTTCCCGCATATCCCATTCGTCGGCATGGAGCCGGCCGTCAAGCCGGCCGCGTCACAAACGCGCACAGGCGTGATCGGCGTGCTGGCCACGCAAGCGACCTTTCACAGCGAACTGTTCGCCAGCGTGGTCACGCGCCACGCCGCCGGCGTCAAAGTCATCGAGCAGCCCTGCCCGGGCTGGGTGGAACTGGTCGAGAGCGGGGAGTTCGGCGCAGCCCCGGCAGGCCACCCGCTGGTAGACCGCTATGTCATGCCGTTGCTGGATGCGGGAGCCGATACACTGGTGCTGGGTTGCACGCATTTCCCGTTTCTGGCGGTGGCGATTCGCAACACCATCGAACGCTGGCAGGCCAGGCAGGCCATAAAGCGCGAGGTCGAACTGGTTGACCCCAGCATGGCTGTCGCGCGGCAGGCCATGCGCGTGCGCGACCAGTACGGCCTTGCTGCGGCGGCAACGGGGGTTCCGCAGCGGCAATTCTGGACAACCGGCGATGCAGAACGCTTCAGCGCCGTAGCGCGCCGGCTGCTGCTCAATGAAACTGACCTGCAGGCCGGACTGCCGGCCCATCACGTCAGCGACATCGACATAATAGAAGCAGCAGCGGAATCGCAAATCGTCTGAGGGCATTGCGCAGCGCAATCCAACGCAGGTAAAATAGTGGGGCGATATAACGGCGCGTGCTCGTGTGCGATACCATTGACATATCCGAACAGATCCATGAACACGCCCGTAAATCGTGGGAATACCGTGATCGCATCGATAAACTGACCGCAGAGACCATCTCATGATGACTATGGCTGACCGAGACCTGGACCGAATCAATAGCCTGCTGGAAGCCGCCGACGCCGTTGCAGAAGCCGAAGCCGAGGCCACCGAAGCCGAAGCCACTAACAACACCCCGGAAGAAGTGCGCGCGCCGGAGACGATCGCCATACTGCCTTTGCGGGGCGCGATTGTCTACCCGCTCTCGGCAATCCCGCTGCGCGTGGCGCAACCGCGTTCGATCCGCCTGATCGACGAGGCGATGCAGCATAAATGGCCGATCGGTCTGGTCGCCAGCAGGGTGCCGGATAAGGAAGACCCGGAGCCTGAAGACGTCTTTTCGGTCGGCACCGTAGCCACCATCGTGCGCATCTTCAAGTCGCCGGATGGCATCGTGAATATGATCGTGCAGGGCAGCGAGCGCTTCCGCATCAAGGAATGGACCGGCACCGAACCGTACCTGACGGCGCGCGTCGAAATGATGCCCGAAACCTGGGAGAGCACGCTGGAGATCGAGGCATTGCGCCGCAACATCAGCCAGGGCTTCGCCAAGATGGCGGAGCTGATCCCCAACCTGCCCGACGAACTGGCCCAGATGATCCAGGGCATCGAAGACCCGCGCCAGTTGACCTACGCCGTCGCCACCTACATGCGCATGGAATTGACCGACGCGCAGAAGCTGCTGGAGATGGAAGGGCTGCCCGACAAGATGCTCTTCCTGCTGCAATTGCTCAACAAGGAACTCGAAGTCCTGGAACTGGGGAAGAAAATCCAGACGCAGGCGCAGAGCGAAATGGAGAAAGTGCAGCGCGAA
>JAKALH010000397.1 GCA_021813225.1 Chloroflexota bacterium | reverse complement strand
GGGGATGAAATCGGCGATCTTGTCGATGCCGTCACAAAACTGAGCCAGCGCGAAGGCATCAAACAGGACTTTGCGGTTCCCGCGAATAACGAGGCACAGCCTTATGCGCGCAACACCGAGGCCGCCGCTGTCACCTACCGCACCGATCGCGAGGCGGAATCGTTGCGCAAAATGCTGCTGGGCATTGTCAAAGATGTGCGCGTCGTGCTGATCAAGCTGGCAGACCGCCTGCACAACATGCGCACACTGGACGCGCTGCCGCCCGAACGCCAGCGCAAAATCGCGCGGGAAACGCTGGAGATCTATGCCCCACTCGCCAGCCGACTGGGTATCTGGGAATGGAAACAGCAGTTGGAAGACCTGGGATTTCGTTATGCGGAACCGGATACCTATGCGTTCATCAGCAATTTGCTGGCAGCCGGCGCCGAAGAACGCGAAGCGCAGATTAGTCATTACATCGCACAATTGCGCGCCGAACTGCAACTGTACGGTATCGACAACGTGGAGATTACTGGCCGGGCCAAGCAGATTTACAGCATTGCCCGCAAGATGCAGAATAAAAAACGCTCCTTCGACCAGCTTAACGATCTGCGCGCGATTCGTGTCATCCTCATGGAAGAGCCTGCCGAAACCGCACCCATCGCGGCGGGCCATAACGGCAACCAGCCGCAGGAAGGCGCCACTGAAAAAGCCGGTGGTCATAACCTGGAGCACACCAGTATCGACACGCTGATGGATACAGAGAACCCGAACGATAGCGCCGCCGAACGGGAGTTGAGAATTGCCGAACGCGAGCGCCTGCGCGCGGATCCTGGCGTACAGACCTGCTACAGCATCCTGGGTATCGTCCACAAACTCTGGAAGCCGGTGCCGGGTGAATTTGACGACTACATCTCCGTGCCGAAGGATAACCATTACCAGAGTCTTCACACAGCGGTCATTGCCGACGACGGCCAGCCGCTCGAAGTGCAGATACGCACGCTATCCATGCACAAGGCGGCGGAGTTCGGCATTGCCGCGCACTGGCTGTATAAAGAGTCGGCACCGCTTAACGAGGACTACCAGCAGAAACTGGATACCCTGCGCGACGCCATTCAGTCGTTGAGTACAGCGGCGGAAGATGCCACATCATTTGTCGACGCGCTGAAGCAGGATCATTTCAAAGATACGGTATTTTGCTTCACGCCAAAAGGGAAGCTGCTGGAACTGCCAAACGGCTCCACGATTCTCGACTTTGCCTATCACATCCACACCGACCTGGGCAATCATTGCCGCGGCGGGCGCGTCAACGGCGTATTCCAGCCGCTCACGTTCCGTCTGCGCAATGGCGATCAGGTGGAGATCATCTCCAAGTCGAATGCCACGCCCAGCCGCGACTGGCTGCATGACCCCAACTATGTGGCCACCGCCAATGCCAAAAACAAGATCCGCCAGTGGTTCCGCAAGCAGGACCGCGAGCAGAATATCAGCGCCGGCAAAGAGATAGTTGAGCGCGAGATGAAACGGCTCAGCGTCACCAACTGGATGTCGATCGAGGATGTTTATAAGCTGTTCAAGGTTGAGAAGGACAAAGCTGATGACTTCCTCGAAAAAATCGGTTACGGAACTGTCTCGATCGACAGCATCGCCGGGCGCATTATGGAAGAGGAGCGCCGCAGGGATAAAGAACGCGAGCAGACCAGCCTGGCGAACATCGTGCCCAACTTTCTGCGCCAGCAGGCGCCAGAACGGGAGAGACAGGTTGGCTGGCACGTCGCCGGGGTGAGCGGGCTGCTGGTCACGCAGGCACCCTGCTGCACCCCTCTGCCCAATGATCCGGTCATCGGGTATATCACACGCGGCCAGGGCATTCGCGTGCATCACCGCGAGTGCCGCAACATCATCAATGCCGAACCGGAGCGGCTGATCGACGTTGTGTATGGCGGCGGAGCCAACGACACTTACCCCGTGCAGTTCCAGGTGACAGCCATCGACCGGCCGGGACTTTTGCACGACCTGTCTGGCGTGCTCGCGGAGCAGGGCGTCAATATCCTGGATGTCAAAATCCTGCACACAGACCCGAAGGTAGCTGAAGTAACCATCTGGCTGAAGTCTGAAGTCTCCAGCAGCAGTAACGTGGCGACGACGCTGAACAAGCTGCAGCATGTGCGCAATGTATTCGAAGCACGGCGCGTGCTGAACTCCCGCCAGAAGTAAGTGCGAAAAAATGCTCCGGATTCTGGTTGAACCCGGAGCCGGTTGAGGTGCCCTACGGGTCTCGAACCCGTGACCTCCTGAGCCACAGTCAGGCGCTCTGCCAATTGAGCTAAGGGCACCGCGGACTACCTATCTTACCGCACACTCATGCCATCGTCAAATCCTTTTCCATGATCAACCCGTCTTCGCCGTCATGATAATACGCGCGATAGGTGCTGATCCAGCGGTATCCGGTATGCTCATACAACGCGATGGCGCGCGTGTTGCTGCGCCGTACCGTCAACTTCATGCTGGCAATCCTGCTGCGCATCGCCTGCTCGGCGCTGCTCAGCAGGAGTCTGCCGATTCCCCGCCCCTGATAGCGGGGCGACACGCCGATGGTGATAATCCAGCCGGCGCGTTCATAGCGTACTGCTTCACCTGCCAGGAAACCCACCAGTCGGTTATCGATGACAGCCTTCAGGCGCATCACATTCGGCGCCAGCGCCAGATTGAGAAGCGTGAACAGGTCATAGGCATCCTTCGGGAAACAGGCCTGCTCCAGCCGCCAGATGCCGACCAGGTCGAAGATGCTGGCGTCGCTGATGGTATAGGTGTTGCCGATGACAACAGCACCTGCGTTCATCGTCCGATGCGCCTTGATCTATCCGCCATGTGCCCTGGTTGCCCTATGGTGTCGATTTGCTGAGCCTGTGTGCCAGCGATCCGTAACATACTTATCAGCTACTGGTCCCGCTCTCGCTGGATTCCGTCTCGCTCCTGGCCGCCACGTTCAGGAATGGGCGGATCATCGAAGTGAACTCCATCGGGAAGATGTACTTGGTCGATGGGCTGCCGCCTATCGTCTTCAGAGCGTCCAAGTATTGCAACATCATGGTGTTGCTGTCGACCAGCCTGGCGCTGCTGAAGATGGCACTCAACGCTGCGGCGTATCCTTCCGCTTTCAGTTGCTGGGCGGCTTTCTGACCTTCGGATTCCAGGATCGCCGCTTGCTTCTGGCCTTCTGCGCGCAACACAGCAGCCTGTTTTTCGCCTTCGGCGATGGTAATGGCGGCGGAACGCTTACCTTCGGCTTCAGTGACCACAGCGCGGCGCGTGCGCTCGGCGCCCATCTGGCGGTTCATCGCTTCCTGTACCTCGCGAGGCGGGACAATTTCGCGAATTTCGACCGCCGTTACTTTCACACCCCAGCGTTCGGTGATCTCGTCCAGCTTGGTGCGCAGCACCGTGTTGATGCGTTCGCGTTGCGCCAGCACGTCGTCCAGTGAGATATCGCCGATGACGGCGCGCAGGGTTGTCGTTGCGATACCCTGTGAGGCTGCGGCGAAGTTGCCGACCTGCAGGACGCTCAACTGCGGCTGCGTGACACGCCAGTAGATAAGAAAGTCGACGCTGATGGGCGCGTTGTCTTTGGTTATGCTGGTCTGC
>JAKALH010000018.1 GCA_021813225.1 Chloroflexota bacterium | reverse complement strand
CAACGGGCAGCGAGTTGCCATGCGCCAGGGCAATGCAGTGTACTGGATACACGGTGACCACCTCGGCTCGGCAAGTCTGACGACGAGTATCACTGGTACAAAGGTAAGCGAGTTGCGCTACTACCCGTTCGGGCAGGTGCGCTTCGCCAGTGGCACGATGCCGACCGACCGCACCTTTACCGGGCAACGTTTGGAAAACCAGAGCACGGTGGGCAGCCTGATGGACTACGGCGCGCGATTCTACTCGCCAATGCTGGGCCGGTTCATCAGTGCGGATACTGTAGTTCCCAGCGCCACAAATCCCCAAGCGCTGAATCGCTACTCGTATGGCGTTAACAACCCGCTGAAATATACTGACCCGTCAGGTCATTGCTTTGGTTGGGCGGGTGGTGCTGATACAGCAATCTGCGCAGCAGCAGCTATGGCTGGGCCTCCCGGCTGGGTCATTGATGCTGCGTTAATTGTGGCTGGGGTAACAGTGATCGCTGGAGTAGGGATAGTTGCTGCTAACCAGATCGACCAAGCTAACAAGGCAGCTACGTCAGGCCAAGTTAACCAGCAGTCACAACCGCCGGTTGTATCGCCGAGTGGGCATGTTGGAAGCCCGACTGGACCTGGCGGGTTGGATCCGAGAGATCCGAGTAAGTTCATACGCCGACAGCAGTTGCCAGATTCAGATCGTCCTTCGTATAAGTACCAACGATTTGTCACTGGAAAGGATTATGAGGAGGTGTGGCGTCTATCGAATGGCAAGCAAGTAAATCTTGACGCTATAACTGATCGCTACGTGGTTGAGGCGAAATGGACTGGACAGAACATGAATGCCTGGGAATCGTCACCTTATAATCCTTCACATCCGTTCTACGACGAAGAATAAGTCCTGGACCAAGCTTCAAGACAGCTGCAATTCGCGCACGAACAAGGCTTACAGGGCGTTCGATGGGCTGTAAGCAATGAGCAGTCAATGGAGTATTACCAGTTTCTTTTCAAACGAGTGTTCGAGCAAGAATATAGTTCAGGCTTCCTACGTGTTATTACCGTGCTTGGTAGCGGTATGTGACAGGTGTACAAGATGGTAGAAGTGATCATGCCTTTTCCTGACGTACTAGGCCTATCATGGGGTCTATCAAGGCAAGAGTGTTCGGCAAGACTCGCATCTGTTACTTTGAAGCAAACAGACTCTTATATCATTGCCTCGATGCCCACAAACAGTAAATCCATAAATGTTGAGCTCTTGTTTAAGAACGAAATAGGCTTATGGAAAATACAAGTAGTGCTATATAAAAGCCGGTCATTCTGGGAAGACTATACGACAGATGATCTGGAATACACAATGGCAGAATCCAAGAGAGCCTACGAAGAGACAATCCAACTGTACATTTCAGAACTTGGCCCACCAGATTTCACGGGCGATTGGGGTGACGAGAACTACCCTATAGACCAAAATGCTTGGAGCATTTGCTGTTGGAATCAACCGCAAGAGCGACTGCAAATCGAATATGAGCAGCCGGACAAAGAATTCCCATTCTTTGTCAGAGTGGTCACTTATCATGTGAACTCTAGTCCGAACTCTTGATTTAGCAGATGCGGTTATTGAACTATCTGACAGGGCATCATATCTATATGATGCCAACGGCAACATGTTCGTGCACATTGAAAAGGGTATGGTGTATACCCAGACGTGGGATGTGGACAACCGGCTGATCGACGTGGTGAGCGGCACACAGCACACGCAGTTCTACTACGACGCCGATGGCGGGCTGGTGAAGAAGGTCGATCCGCGCGGGACGACGGCATACGTCGGCGCTGATGACGAGGTGCTGTGGCTCGTACCCACGCAGACAGTGACCGTGACGGTGCCGGCCACATTCACGCATAAACTGTACTTGCCGATGGTGGCGATGGGCGGATTGAACGCGGCGAACGGCGTCAGCACGACGTATTACCGCTTCAACGGTCAGCGTGTTGCGATGCGGCAGGGTAATGCAGTGTATTGGATTCACGGCGACCACCTGGGCAGCGCAAGTCTGACGACGAGTATCACTGGGACGGTGGTCAGCGAGATGCGTTACACACCTTACGGCGAGACGAGGTATAGCTCTGGGGACACGCCTACCGACCAGCGGTTCACGGGTCAGCGGCAAGATGGCAGCCTGTACGATTTCGGCGCGCGCTTCTTTGACCCGCAGATCGGCCGGTTTATCAGCGCGGATACCTTCATACAAGACCCATATGACCCACAGACGCTAAATCGCTATGCCTACGCACGTGGTAACCCCCTCAGGTATACCGATCCCTCGGGTCATTTCGCGATTCCCCTTCTGATTGGCGGGGCTTTGGCGATTGGCGCAGCAGCCTATGTTGGCTATGTCTATTATTTCGCGCCGGATGCGGCACAGAGGCGCGCGCAGGCGGCACAAGCATTCCAGGGCTTGGCTGTGTCGGTTGACCAAAGGGTTAACGGGTTACAAATACAGGCAGCAACAGAATTGGCTATGGCGGCAAATCAAGTTGGCATTGGAGCGTCCCAAACTAAGCCGCAACAGCTAGTATTGCCCGGCTTTGAGCCATATATGCCTCCAGGACCCGACCCCGATGACGATAACGATAACTCGGGCAAGAAGGCTGAAGACTGGGTTGCTGACAAGTACGGCACACGAGCAAATCGAGGCCCTAATCGGGTTGGCATTAAACAGGACTACTTTACTTCGAAGACAAAGTTCAGAATTCCCGACATCAATCCCAAGAGTACTCCTGGGAAGATTGTCGAAATTAAAGACCGTATCTATGTAGGGCTAGATGAAAACATACCAGACTTCATCAAGTACGCTGAACAGAACAACTTGAAAGTCGAATTGTGGGTGCGTCGCACAGCGACGATACAGAAGACACTCCTAGAGATGACGCAGGGTGAGAATCCGCTGGTCATATTAAAGTATCTTTTTGAGTGATATGAACGAAAATAATTCTGACTATGCAAAACCTGACAAGCTGCCAGGTCTTGAGAAACTGCCTGACGCTCTTGCGATTCTTGACGCGAACGAGTTTCTGGAAAACGTTACAAACCTTGTGAGCCGGTTGCGGATGCGTGTGCCCAGTGAAGCATGGTCCTTAAACCTGTCTCCGGGCAGTCTCGACTTACTGTCGAGACTCCTTAACGAGGGGATCGCTTCCATAGCAGGGGATCACATTGTGAACGGGGTTAACAGATCCCTGATTGTGGAGGTGACCGCTTACCTTGGTTCCGCTGTGGTGCGTAATCTGAACGGTAAATGGCGCAAGCCTGCCGATGTCAAATCGGAACCGTACGTGACCTACAGCTATGGAGATCACCACAGGTCTGCTTATCCGTTTGCAGATGTCGTAGAAATGGCGACTCAGGGAGAGTTTGACTTGGCAGGCTGGTATCGGCTACTACTCGATTAGTAGTTATGGCGGTGACGTCGTGTTGCCTTCGCGTAACGTTTATTGCTGCTCCACTGAGTGCATGGCGCGGTGGTAATCCACCGCCAGCGCGTGGCGATGCGACAGGGCAGCAGCGTGTTCTGGCTGCATGGCGACCATCTGGGTTCCGCCAGCCTGGTAACGAGCATCACTGGTACAGTGGTCAGCGAGTTGCGCTACACGCCTTACGGCGAGACGCGCTACAGCAGTGGGACGACCTCAACCACCAAGCGCTTCAACGCAAAGGAGCAACAAGCGGATATCGGGCTGTACGATTACGGAGCCCGCTTCCTCGATCCCACCATCGGAAGGTTCGTCAGCGCCGATAGCGTTGCATCAAAGCCAAGCAACCCACAGAACCTCAATCGCTACAGTTACGTGTCTAATAATCCATTGACATATATTGATCCTACAGGCAATACCTTCGCCAAAGTGAGGAACATGAAACAGGGCTTATCGAGTAAAGTTGTAGTCTCTAACAACCTTAACTCACCCGATAAAGCCCATGACAGAGATATTAGCACTTTTAGGAACTATTGCGCCGCTATTGGAACCAGCGACTTTTCGCCAGATGAGCCAGGTCATCTTTGGAATGCTGGTCATCACTGGACGGATTGCGATGCTGGGGCTGTCGCGCTGGACAGAGAAAGGCGGCAGCTATCGAAGCATCCAACGTTTATATCAGAGCGCGCTCTATAGCCTGCGCTTCCAAATCGAGTTCAACTTCCGCGACGCCAGGCAATACTGGGGCTTGGAAGACTTCATGAATGTCAAAGAAACCGCCGTCACCAATGCCGCCCACCTGGCGTTTTTCATGGTCAACTTCAGCTCTGCGCTATTACAACCTTTCCGACAACAAAATCCGCACTACAGCATCTTGGACCTGAAAGCACACTATCGTGGCTACCGATACGCCAGCGAGACCATTAAAATGCTTCTGGAAAAACCTGATGCCATTTTATTGGCTGACATCTTTCAGCACATCGCTCGGCTGGGCGCTATTCACCCGCTACTACAGCCTGTCGCCAGTTCCTAATTGGCGAAGGTATTGCTACGTGGATCAATTCCTTCCTCAATTAATCGTGCAACCCTCCTCATTAGTGCGAATGTCTTTCCTGTGCCAGGTCCAGCGACAACCCGTAAGGGTGATCTATCACATGCAGCAATCTCAAGTGTTGCGTCAGCTATACCATCATTCCAAGCCATATAATCCTCACCTACTCCTTGGTGTACGGGTCATCTACATTAGATTGTTTCATCTGTCGCCACCCCGCCTGTGTGATCTATCTGCGTTTATACAACCGTCCCGGCTGCCGTACAATGCGGGCATAGCCATGCTCAAATTGCATCTCGATACGGATATTGGCGGCGACATGGACGACCTGTGCGCGCTGGCGATGGTGTTGAACTGGCCGGGCGCCGACCTGCTGGGCGTGACCACCAACTCCGACGACGGTGGCAGGCGCGCCGGATACGCGCGCTTCGCCCTGGACCTGGCCGGTCGCAGCGATGTCGCCGTTGCAGCGGGCGCCGATGTCGCGGGCGATTACTATCGCGTCAGACCCGGCTTTCCCGCAGAGGGGGATTACTGGCCGCATCCTATCCCGGCGCTGCCGTCGCCGCACGAGCGCGCCCTCGACCTGCTGCAAAGCAGCATCGAGCAGGGCGCGCTCATCGCCGTCATCGGCGCGTATACCAACCTGGCTCTGCTGGAGCGGCGCGCGCCCGGCATCCTGCATCGCGCGGACCTGTACCTGATGGGCGGCTATATCCACCCCACTCGCCCGGGATACCCGCCGTGGGGCAACGACATGGACTGGAACATCCAGGTTGACGTGGCATCGGCGCAGTTCGTCCTGCAGCGCTCCAACCCCGTCCTCGTCCCGCTGACGGTGACGGTTGAGACCTGGCTGCGCCGGGCTTACCTGCCGGCGTTGCGACAGGGCGGCCCGCTGGCCCGATTGATTGCGCGACAGGCCGAATCGTTCGCCCGCGACGAGAAGAACGAGGAACGCCTGGGGCGCACCTGCAGCGCGCTGCCCGACGACATCATCAACTTCCAGCACGACCCGCTGGCCTGCGCCATCGCGCTGGGCTGGCGCGACGGCGCGGAGATTGCCGAAGTGCCGCTGCGGTTCGAGGTGCAGGACAGCTGGCTGCACGAGATCATCGACCCCGCCGGCAGACCCACGCGCATCGTCAGCCGCATCGACGGCGCCCGCTTCAGCGAGTTCTGGCTCGGCACAGTGGCGGGAGTGTGAGTCCGGCGCACATGCGCCCCGGCATGCCTTAAAATAGCGGCACGCCGCGCTTCATCATCGCCGCCCTCACGATGTCAGTCGTCGGAACGGAATCACCGGCGGCGACGCAGAAGGAGTGTATGTGAACAGCGACACCCTGACCGATGCCTTGAGCCGGCTGTACCCGGCCGACCGTATCTTGCGCAAGCCCGGCGAACTGGCCCCGTACGAGTCGGATGCGCTGACGGCGCTGCGCCGCCGCCCGCTCGCCGTCGTCATCCCGCAGACGCAGAACGAAGTCATCGAGACGGTGCGCCTGTGCCATCGGTACGAGACGCCGTTTGTGGCGCGCGGCAGCGGCACCAGCCTGTCGGGCGGGTCATTGCCTGTGCCGGACGGCATCGTCATCGCGCTCAACCGCCTGAACCGCATCATCCGGCTCGACCCGCAGGAGCGCATCGCCATCGTAGAACCGGGCGTGGTGAACCTGGATATCTCGAGGGCCGCCGCGCCGTATGATCTGCATTACGCACCCGACCCATCCAGCCAGCAGATCTGCACCATCGGCGGCAACGTGGCGTTCAACTCGGGCGGCGCACACTGTCTGAAATACGGCATGACCAGCAACCACATCCTGAGCATCAAAGCCGTGCTGCCCGACGGCGAGGTGGTGCAACTGGGCAGCGAGAGCGCCGAAGGCGTCGGGCCTGATCTGCCCGGGCTGTTCGTCGGCTCGGAAGGGCTGTTCGGCATTGCGCTGGAAATTGCCGTGCGCCTGTTGCCCCGCCCCCAGAAATACCATACGCTGCTGGCGGCCTACCGCACGCTGGAAGCCGCCGGCGATGCCGTCACCCGCGTGGTGGCATCGGGGCTGCTGCCCGGCGCGCTTGAAATCATGGATCGGCTGGCGATTCAGGCTGCCGAAGCCGCTGTGCATCCCAACTACCCACAGGGTGCGGAAGCCGTGCTCATCGTCGAACTGGAAGGCGAGCCGGAAGAGGTTGCCGAGGAGACCCGCCGGCTGGACGAGGTCATCCGCGCGTCCGGCGCGTACGAGGTGAGGGTGGCGCAGAATGCCGCCGACCGCCTGCGCATCTGGAAGGGACGCAAGAGCGCCTTCTCGGCGGTGGGGCGGCTCAGTTCGGATTACATCGTGCAGGACGGGGTGGTGCCGCGCGGCCGGCTGGGCGAGGCGCTGGCCGAAATCCGCCGCCTGAGCGGGCAATACGGACTGCGCGTGGCCAATGTGTTCCACGCCGGCGACGGCAACCTGCATCCGCTCATCCTGTACGACGGCCGCGCAGCCGGCGCGCTGGAACGCGCCGAAAAGCTGGCCGGCGAAATCCTGCAACTGTGCATCCGCTACGGCGGGTCGATCACGGGCGAGCACGGCGTCGGCATGGAGAAGCGCGACTACCTGCCGCGCATGTACGGCGAGGCGGACATGGACATGATGTGGAAGCTGCGTTGCGCCGTCGACCCGCGCCAGATCGCCAACCGCGGCAAGATGTTCCCGGGCGGCGAAGTATCGTCGCCGTTCTCTACCGGTATGCATCCGCTGGAGCGCGCCGGGGTGATATCCCGCGAATGAGCACGGTTGTCCCCGCATCGTTCGACGAGGTGCAGGCGGCGGTGCGCGCGGTGCGCGCGGCGCACGCCGGCGCGCGCCTGCTCCCGCGCGGCGGCGGCAGCAAGCCGGCTCTGAGCGCACCCCGCGTCGGCGAGGAAGTCCTCGACCTCTCCGCCCTGGCCGGCGTCGTGGAATACAACCCCGGCGAATACACGTTTACGGCGCTGGCAGGCACGCGCATCGTCGAGGTGCGCGCGCTGCTGGCCGCGCAAGGGCAGTATCTGCCCTTCGACCCGCCGCTGGCGGAGCGCGGCGCGACGCTGGGCGGCACGGTGGCGGCCGGCCTGAGCGGCGCCGGGCGCTATCGCTTCGGGGGCGTCCGAGATTTCATTCTCGGCGTGCGTCTGGTCGACGGCAGCGGCGAACTGGTGCGCGGCGGCGGCAAGGTGGTCAAGAACGCGGCCGGCTTCGATATCCCCAAGCTGATGGTCGGCAGCCTGGGGCAGTTCGGGGTGCTGGTCGAACTCACCTTTAAGGTGTTTCCCGCGTCCGTTGCGCATACCACAGTGCGGCGGCGCTATGCGGCGCAAGATGCCGCGCTGACGGCGCTTGGGAATGTTTACACGGCCCGGCTGGATATCGACTCGCTCGACCTGCTGCCGGGTTCGGATGGTTCGGCGACTGTGGCGGTGCGCCTGGGCGGGCTGCCCGATGCGCTGCCGGCGCGCGCGGAGCATGTCCGCGGCCTGCTCGAAGGCGGCGACATTCTGACCGGCGCAGACGAGAGCAGCGGCTGGCAATCGGCTGCCGAGTTTGCCTGGGTTCCGGCAGGCTGGATCGTGACGAAAGTGCCGCTCACGCCCCGGCGCATCCCGGCGCTGGAAGCGGCCGCGGGCAGCCTGCAGACCGTACGGCGCTACAGCTCCGGCGGCAACGTCGCGTGGCTGGCCATGCCGCCGGAGCGCAACTCCGGCGCAGCCGGCGAAGAGAAAGGCTCCGCTGTTCAGGAACTCGACCGCATCCTGGCGGGGCTGGAACTGTCCGGGCTGGTCGTGTTCGGCCCGCCGGAATTGTCGCGCAGCCGTCTGCGCATCGGCTGGCGCAGCGGCCAGGCATTCGAGCAGCGTGTGAAGGCGGTGTTTGACCCGGCCGGACGGCTGCCATCATACTGAAGCCGGCCAGCGGAAGTACTCACCTATGCAACATGTCATCCCGGTCGATCAAATCGGACCCAACGGCGCAGAGATGGCGCACGCGATCGAGCAGTGCGTGCACTGCGGATTCTGCCTGCCCGCCTGCCCGACCTACGTCACACTGGGCGAGGAGATGGACTCGCCGCGCGGGCGCATCTTCCTGATGAAGTCGGCGCTGGAAGGGAGCATCGACACCGAGAGCACGCTGCCGTTCGTCGACCGCTGCCTGGGCTGCATGGCCTGCGTCACGGCGTGCCCGTCGGGCGTGCAATACGGCGAATTGCTGGTGCCGTACCGGGCGCGCGCGGAGAAAGAGCGTACGCGCAGCCGGACGCAGAAACTGGCGCGCGCGCTGGTGCGCCGGACACTGCCCTGGCCGGCGCGGTTTCGCGCCGCAGCGGTGGCCGGCCGGCTGGCTGCACCGTTGCGCCCGCTGCTCCCCGCCCCGCTGCCGGCCATGCTGGCGCTGCTGCCGTCTCACCTGCCGCCTGCGGCGGCGCTGCCCGCCGTTTACCCCGCCGAAGGTAAACGCCTGGCGCGCGTCGCGTTGCTGGCCGGTTGTGTGCAGCAGGTGCTCGCGCCGGGCATCAACCAGGCGACCCTGCGCGTGCTGGCGCGCAACGGCATCGAGGTCGTCATCCCGCGCGGGCAGGGCTGTTGCGGCTCTCTGATGCTGCACAACGGCGATGCGGAGGCGGCTCGCGACCTGGCGCGCGCCAATCTGCATGCCTTCCCGCAGGACGTGGACGCCATCATCACCAATGCCGCGGGCTGCGGCTCCGGCATGAAGGAGTATGGCCTGCTGTTCAAAGGCGAGCCTGAGGAGGAAGAGGCGCGCGCCTTCGCCGGACGGGTGCGCGATGTGACGGAATTCCTGGCGCATTTCGCCGTCGATCCGCCGCCGCTGCCCGCCCCGTTGAAGCTGGCCTATCACGATGCCTGCCATCTGGCGCACGCGCAGGGCATCACCGAAGCGCCGCGCCGGCTGCTGGGCGCCATCCCCAACCTGACCGTGGTGGAAATTCCCGAAGGGGAGCTGTGTTGCGGTTCTGCGGGCACCTATAACCTGGAGCAGCCCGAACTGGCCGCACAGATCGGCGCGCGCAAGGCACAGAACATCCTGCGCAGCGGAGCGCAGGCCGTAGCCGCGGGCAACATCGGCTGCATCGTGCAGATTCGCGCGACGCTGGAACGTCTGGGTAAACCGCTGCCCATCCTGCACACCATCGAGGTGCTGGACCGCGCCTATCGCGGCGTCAGTATCGCGGGCTGACCGTTTGGGAAACCCACATAGGCTCGACAAAGCGCGACAGAATGCGTAGGTCGCTGACCTGAAGGAGAGAGACGATGGAACTGACACGGGAACAGAAGGAGCACTTCCACGAGCACGGCTACGTGCTGGTGCCGCAGGTGATCCCGACTGCGACGCTGAACGCCGCATTGCGGGCCATCAATCATTCGCTGGGCGAAGGCATCGACCCGGCGAAGCTGGCAACCTTCCGCTCGCAAAGCTACTGCCCCGAACTGCAGCGGCAGCCCGTCATCACCGACCTGTACAACGGCACGCCGGTGCGGGAACTTGTCGAGTCGCTCATCGGGGCGGGCAGGGTGCGTCTCGTCGCCGGCGGGCAGATTGCGCTGCGTTTCCCCATTGCGCCCGGCACGGCCCCGCGTCGGCCGGTGCCGCATCTGGACGGCATGTATACGCCCACCAACGGCGTGCCGCAGGGGCGCATCCTGAGTTTCACCATGCTCATCGGCGTGGCGCTCAGCGACGTGAGCGAGCCGTTCGCGGGCAACCTGACCGTATGGCCCGGCACGCACCGCCTGTACGAGCGGTACTTCCGCGAGCACGGGCCGGAGGCGCTGCTGAACGGCATGCCGGATATATCCCTGCCGGAGCCGGTGCACCTGACCGCGCGGGCGGGCGATATCATGCTGTGCCATTACGCGCTGGCGCACGCCGCCGCGCCGAACGCCGCCGCGCACGTGCGCTACGCCGTCTACTTCCGCGCGGCGCACGTCGACCACGATGCGCAGTGGAAGCAGGCCATGACCGATATCTGGCTGGAATGGCCCGGCATGCAGCCTGCAAGCGTTTGACAGCGCGGTATATCTGCCCCAGAATCCAATTGCCCGTCGAAGGCATCCGGAGGCATTGCGCCATGTTGAAATTCAGCGAACCCAGAATCATCGAATGCGGGCCATATCAGGTCGTCGGCGCATACGCCGCGTTCGAGGGCAACGACGAAGGTCCCGGCTGGCAGGCAGCCGAAAGGGCATTCTTCAGCCGCCAGAGCGAAATCATCAACCATACAGATGGCGTGGTGCTGGGATTCCTGTACCGGCCTCACAAAGACCATCCGGAAGTTCCCCCGGCGGTGCGGGCCTGTTTCATCGGCGCCGAAGTGGCGGACCTGCAGCACGTGCCGGCCGGCATGTCCGCCACGCGGTTTTCCGGGGGCCGGTACGTGATCGTCGATTGCATCGGCGACACGGCGGATGAGGCCGCCACGGGCGTGGGCGACGCTATCAACTTCCTCTCATCGAGCTGGATACCGCAGCACGGCTACCGTGAAGGCGACGCCTGTTTCTCCGCCGGCGATATGAAGGCCCCGCGGCCGCCGCACGTGGAGTCCGTGTATATCAAGCTGGAGCCTGCCGGCGGCTGACGGGCGTCCGGCACAGGAGGGCTGACGCTATGCTGATTGTCGATGCGCATCTGGATATCGCGTGGAACGCGCTGCAGTTCGAGCGCGACCTGTTACAGTCGGTGCATACCATCCGCCAGACGGAAACGACGCTGGCCGGCAAGGGACGCGGCTTGAACACGGTGGCGCTGCCGGAGATGCGGCAGGGGCGCGTCTTCCTCAGCATCGCCACATTGCTGGCGCGCGCCAGCGGCCATCCCGCGCCCGGCATCGAATATCGCTCGGTGGAACAGGCGCACGCAGTCGCCAAAGGCCAACTGGCCTATTACCGCGCCCTGGAAGCCGCCGGGCACATCCGCATCATCGAGAACGTCCGGCAGCTTGAGGCGCATGTGGCGGACTGGCAGGTTTTCGATGCCGACGCCATGCCTGCGATGGCGCCCCCACTTGGTTTCGTCATCTCAATGGAAGGCGCCGACCCGATCACCCGCCCCGAAGAACTGGAGCACTGGCATGCGCTGGGGCTGCGCCTGCTGGGGCCTGCCCATTACGGCCCCAACCGCTACGCCGGCGGCACCGGCGTGGAACTGGGCCTGACGGACGACCTGGGCGCGCGGCTGCTCCGCGAGATGCAGCGACTCAATATCGCGCTGGACTGCACACACCTGTGCGACCAGTCGTTCTGGGAAGCGGTGAAAGTCTTCGACGGCGCGCTGCTCGCCAGCCACCAGAACTGCCGCGCGCTCGTGCCCATGCAGCGCCAGTTCAGCGACGAACAACTCAGGGTCATCATCGAGCGCGACGGCGTGATCGGCGCATCATTCGACATCATCATGGTGCGGCCCGGCTGGCAACCCGCCAGCATGCACAACCTGACCGCGCCGAATCCGGTGCTGCTGGCCGAGGTCGTCGAGCATATCGACCATGTCTGCCAGTTGGCCGGCGACGCGCAGCATGCCGCCATCGGCAGCGACCTGGACGGCGGTTTTGGCCGCGAACAATCTCCCCGCGACCTGGACACCATCGCCGACCTGCAGAAAATAGCCGGTCTGCTGGCTGGGCGCGGCTATGCGGGCGAGGATATCGCGGCCATCCTGCACGGCAACTGGCTGCGCTTCCTGCGGCGGGTGCTGGCGTGAAAATTACGGCGCGACGCTCGAGTTGCTGGACGGTTGATCGTTTATGAATAATGCGGGTACAAAACCGGTAAAACTTTACAAAGCCAACAAACCTTAAGGTTTCAATGTTATACTGCCCGCTATGCGCGAGCAGGAGACGCCCTCGATTACCACGCAGGTATCGATTGAGGAATTCAGGATTCACCTGGCCGACCTGGTCGGGAAGGTGATGTACGGCCACGAAACGGTGGCGATTACCAGGTACAAACGGCAAGCCGCCATCCTCATCAGCGTCGCCGAGTATGAGCGGCTGCTGGACCCGACGAAACGGCTGACCCGGCGACAACGGCATGCGCAGGTGCGCAAGCTGGAGGCCGCCCGTCGCAGCGTACAGGAGGTCGCTCCGGATGAGCTTGAGGCACTGGTGGCCAGGGCAGTCTCTGAAGTGCGCGCCAGGAAAAATCCATCCATGCGATGATCCGCGCCGTCCTGGATACCAACATCGTTGTGAGCGCGCTCATCACAAAAAAGCTGTCGCCGCCCTTAGCGATTTACCGCGCCTTCATCGCACAGCGTTTCCTGCTGGTCACTTCCCTGCGAATTCTCGAAGAGGTGGAGGATGTCCTGAACCGCGATTACCTGGTAAAAGTACACGGCTGGAAACCTGCGCAGGTCAGTTCCCGCATCGAGGTTCTCGCAAACCTGGCTATGATGGTCCCCGATATACCTTTGGCGCAGCCTGTGAGCCGCGATCCCGATGATGATATGTTCATCAGCGCAGCCCTGTTGGGGGAAGCTGCATATATCGTGAGCGGCGATCAGAAGCACCTTCTCAATATCGGTGTCTATCAGGGGATACGCATCATCACTGCGCGGCAGTTTGCCGATGAGGTGCTGAATCCGTCGTAGTCTGCCGGAAGGACGCGCGATGTGTACAATACGGTCTTCGTCCTTTGGTTTCTGCCTGACGGATTGAGGCAAGCCGCCGGCGCAAGGCGATGCCAACTGTGGACCCGCAAACAGACCAGCCGCAGGATTCACCGTCGCCAGACGAGACGGCCGTACACGCGCTGTACGGGCAATTGCTGGACGCCTGGAACAAGCGCAGCGCCGAAAACTTCGCCGCGCTGTTCGACGAAAACGGCGGTTCAATCGGGTTCGACGGCAGCCCGCTCGAAGGCTGCGCCGAAATTGCCGAGACCATCGGCCGGATTTTCGCCGACCATCAGACGGCCGCCTACGTGGCGAAGGTCAGAGCCGTGCGTTTCCTCGGCGATGATGTTGCGATCCTGCGCGCCGTGGCGGGCATGGTGCCGCCCGGCCGCGCCGACATCAACCCGGCCGTCAACGCCCTGCTGACGCTCGTCGCGGCGCGCCACAACGGGCGCTGGCAGATTGCCCTGTTCCAGAATACCCCCGCGCAGTTCCACGGCAGACCGCAACTGGCCGAGGCGCTGACCGACGAGTTAAGACAACTGCTGTAGGCGCTGCGCGGTCAATCGTCGTGGCCGTGCTCGCGCGGGACAATCGCCAGCCGCCCCTGCTCGCCCTGCGACATCAGGACGATGCCGAAAGTCTCGAGCAGGGCTTCCGGCGTGATGGTCTCGCGCGGCGTGCCCAGCGCGATGACGCGATGCGCCAGCAGCATGACCAGGTCGCAGCGGGACGCCTCGTTGATGTCGTGGGTGGCCGCCACCGCCGCGACGCCGCGCGCCAGTTCATCCGCCAGCGCCTGCAGGTAAAACTCCCTGCCCGCGGCGTCCAGGCTGGCCGTCGGTTCGTCCAGCACCAGCAGGTCGGCGCGGCGGGCCAGCGCCTGCGCCAGGTAGACGCGCTGCTGCTGCCCGCCCGACAGCGCCCGCACGGGCTGCTGCGCCAGCTTCGCTATACCCATGCGCTTCATCGCATCGGCGACCAGGTCGGCGTCTTCCGAGGTCATGCGCCCCAGCAGGCCGCGCGCGGTATAGCGCCCCATCTGCACCACATCCACGGCGCGCAGCGGCAGCACAAAGGCGGACGAGTGGAACTGGCTGAGGTAGGCGATCCGCTGAGGCGCTTTGCCGGGCGCGGCGCCCATCACCTCCACGCGACCGCCCAGCGGCGCCAGCAGCCCGACGACGGTTTTCAGCAGGGTCGACTTGCCGGAGCCGTTCATACCCACCAGCGCCAGAGCGCGGCCGCTCTGCAGGTCAAGGGTGATGTCCTGCACCACGGCCTTGCCATCGTAACCCACAGAAAGATGCTCCGCGCACAAGGGCACGGCGCCGTTGCAATCGACGGACGCGGGGGGTTGCGGCAGTCTGCTCATCGCTGCGCCGCCTCTGCGGTGTGCGCCGGGCGCGCGGACCTGGCGAAAAACACCGCAAAGAAAATCAGGGTCGCCACCAGCACGATCGTCGAACCCGCTGCGGTATTGAAATGGTAGCTGAACAGCAGGCCGGCATACACCGCCGCCGCCCCCAACCCTGCGGCCCACAGCATCATCGTGCCGATGCGCCGCGCCAGCAGCGCCCCCGCGGCAGCCGGCGCCAGCAGCATGCCGAATACCAGCAGCGTCCCCACCGTTTGAAACGAGACGATCACCGTCAGCGCGATGAGCGCCAGCATGATGTTGTGATACAGGCGCACGGAGAAGCCCGCCACCTGCGCCTGCTCCGGGTTGTAGCACAACAGCAGGAAAGGGCGGTAACACAGCACTGCGGTCGCTGCCACAACCGCCGTCGCGGCCAGTTGGATGAGCAGCGCCGACTGGCCGATGCCCAGCACCTCGCCGAATAGAATCGCCACCAGGTCGCCGGTGAAGGCAGTCGAGCGCGACACGATGACCACGCCCAGCGCCAGCATGCCGACGAACAGCAGGCCGATAGCCGTATCCGCGGACAGCCGCGAGCGCTGCGTAATCAGGCTGATGCCGCCGATCATGACGGCGGCCCCGACGGCTGCGCCCAGGATGCCGGGGATATTCAGCAGCAGCGCCGCCGCAATCCCCGGCAGCACCCCGTGCGACAGCGCATCGCCGATGAAGGCCAGCCCGCGCAGCACCATGAACGTGCCGACGATGGCAGCCGAGATCGACACCAGCACGCCGGCCGCCAGCGCACGCAGCATGAAGCCGTTTTGTATGAAGGGATTGATAAACCATTCCATGATATTGTTCGTTGTCGATATATGCAGGTTACTTCAGGTTGTCGATAATCGTGCGCGCCGCGTTGCGCATGAAGGTAAAGTACGAACCGTCCGCGGGCAGCACATGCGTGGACAGTTCGACCACTTTCACGCCGGTCTCCCTGCCAACCGCCTGAGCCACCGCGGGGGACGTGCCCAGTTCCGTGAACACCGCTTTCACGCGGTAGGTTTCGATCTGCTTTTTGAGCGCCGCCAGATCGGACGCCGAAACCTGCGCCTGTGTCGAAAGGCCGGGGATGATGGCGCCCACCAGCCTGAAGCCGTAGCGCTGCGCAAAGTAGCCCATGGACTCGTGCCCGGTGACCAGGTTGCGGTTCGCCGCAGGCAGCCCCGCCACTGCCGCCGCAATTTCCCGGTTCAGGCTGTCCAGGCGTCCGGCCAGGTCGGCCGCCCGCGCGGACACGTCAATGCCCAGTTCGGTGTGCAGTTTCCCGGCCAGCGCCAGTTCGACCTGTTTCATCGCCAGCGGGTCCATCCACAGGTGCGGGTCGTCCGCGCCGACGGCCTGGTCCGGGCCGCCGCCGGGCAGGCCCTCGCCGGGGCCGACCTTGCGCACCGTGATGTAGTCGGAGGCCGTGAAGAACCGGACACCCGAACTGTGGGCCTGCTGCAGGGTTTTTTCCAGCCCCCCTTCCAGCCCCAGGCCGTTTTGCACCACCAGATCGGCCCGGTTGAAAACGGCGATGTCCTGCGCCGAGGGCGACCACTCGTGCGGGTCCTGGCCGTTGGGCATGGGGACGATGACATTCGCCCGGTCTCCCACCAGGTCTTTCACTACGGAACCGAGAATCGAGTAGGTCACCACGATGGTTTTGCGGTCCGGCACCGCTGTGTCGGGACCTGCCGCGCCGCACGCAGCCAGTAGGACCAGCACAGCCGCGATGGACGCGCGCGCGAGTGCCTGCAATGCCTCGCGAAGGGCATGATATCTGCGTGCGCCAGTAGAAATGAAAAACGCTATCAATTTTGATGTCACCCTGATAAATCAAATAATTGCGGCTTT
>JAKALH010000396.1 GCA_021813225.1 Chloroflexota bacterium | reverse complement strand
TCTGCTGAAATACTGGCCAAAATGTCCTCGGCTGACGCATCGCATAAAAATCTGCGGTCAACTTTCCAGGATGCAATCGGGAGCGAATACGATTTCCCGCGAGAATTCGATGAGCTGGGTCGCAGTGCGGGCGAGCAGAGCTATATCGCCGTGGTACATGCCGACGGCGACGGCCTGGGCCAGCGGATGATCAAAATCGGCAGGGCTAACAAAGAGGACAATCGCACGTACATCGACGCAGTGCGCGGGTTCTCGCAGGCGGTGGCCAGGGCCTCGGAAAAGGCGATGAAGGACACATTGGACACCCTGACCCGCCCAGCAGTCATTATCAGCGACGAGGATGACCGGCATAAAGAACGACGCAGTATCGTCCGGCATGTTCAAAGTGAGCGCATAAATGTTGCTGCACGTATCACCCTGAAGTGCGGGGGAAACCGGTGGTATCTGCCCTTCCGCCCGCTGGTGTATGGCGGTGACGATACCACCTTTGTGTGCGACGGGCGCATCGGCGTCGCCCTGGCAGTGGAGTACCTGACCCAGTTCAGACATCACGCTGAGATAGAACTCAGTCATACCACCAGCGCCAGCGCCGGCGTGGCGATAGTCAAGTCGCACTACCCGTTTGCGCGCGCATATGACCTGGCTGAGGAACTGTGTAAAAACGCAAAACGATACCGGGCGCAGGAGAAGGAGCGCACTAAGGCGGCTCAGGGTTCGTACCTTGACTGGCACTTTGCCACCAGCGGGCTGTCAGGTGATATCAAAGAGATCCGGGAACGCGAATACAACACGAAACATGGCCGACTGTGCCTGCGCCCGCTGAAGCTCGATGTCGATGCTCCTGAGTTCATCGACCGACACACGGTTCGATGCTGGGCCGTGCTGCAGAAGGCGCTGGAAGAATTCCAGGGGGAGAAGTGGGCCGACCGCCGCAACAAGGTCAAGGCCTTGCGCGATGCCCTGAGACAAGGCAGTGACGCAGTAACGCGTTTCTGCACGATGTACGACATCGACCGCTTACCTGAACTCGCTCTAGGTGACCCGGCAGAGTACCGTAAAACTGGTTGGATAGATGGCGTCGGTAAGGAGCCTGCCCGCTGTGTGTACTTTGACGCCATAGAGCTGGCTGACTTTCACATCCCATTGTTCCAACCGGAACCGGAGAAGGAGGAAGCGTGACCGAACAATTGCAATTGCGTTTCACGCTGAAAAGCGACGCAACATTCGGGCGCGGCGACGGCGTGGCCGGCCTGGTGGACGAAGAGATCGAATATGACGCCCGCACCGGTCTGCCCTATCTGCGCGGGCGCACCTTGAAGGGGTTGCTGGTGGAAGAATGCGCCAATATCGCATTCGCGCTGGGCGATCCAGACTGGCTGGTGAAAGCAGCCCGCGACCTGTTCGGCAATCCGGGCAGCCAGTTAGGCGACGATGGGCTTCTTCATGTGGGCGACGCGCGGTTACCGGCCCTATTGCGAGAAGCGATAGAAACCGATGTGAGCGCCGGCCGTCTCAGCGCCGTGGATATCCTGGAGGCATTGACGGCGATTCGCCGCCAGACGGCCATGAGCGAAGACGGCGCGCCGGTCAAAGAGAGCCTGCGCAACATGCGCGTCTTGCTGCGCGAGATAACGCTCTTTGCGGACCTTTATACGGAAGCTCCGTTGGACGAGCCTCAGCGCGCGCTGCTCACCGCGTGCATCATGGGGCTGCGCCGCGCCGGCACCGGGCGGAATCGCGGGCGCGGGCGCCTGTACAACCAGCAGCTCCATGATTTGTCGCGCGAAGGCGAGACTGATATTACGGCTGAGGGATTCAAGGCATTCACCGCACAGGTGAAATCTGCGCAGGGGGCAGCGTCATGACCGTGATTACCTACCGTATCAGGTTGATCGAGCCGGTACTGGCGACAAAACTGGATGGCGATCCCAACTCGAACGTCAGCGCCAATTACCTGCCGGGCAGTGCGCTACGCGCGGCGCTGCTGATGCGTTTCGCGCAGAGCCGGGACGTGAAGCCAGCCGAGGTGCTGGACAGCCCAGTGACCGGTGCCGACGCCGCGCGGCTGTTCTTTGGAACTAATCGTTTTCTGAACGGTTATCCGGTTGATCGCACTGAGCACCGCGCACTGCCGCGGCCCTTGTCGTGGCATCAGTCGAAAGATGAGAAGAAGAAGGCGGCCGATGGTGAGCATGCGCCGGTGCTGGACTTCGCCTGGCGGGAGAAAGATGAAAAGCAGTACGAAAAAGCTGACGGAGCATTCGTTTCGTATCTGGAGGATGCTGATAGAAAGGTGTACAGCATCACGCCAGCGCGCCAGGTGATGGTGCACACCCAACGCGCCATCAAAAACCGCAACCTTGGGCGCGCGACGGAAGGCGACGGGGCTGTGTTCCGATATGAATCCCTGGCCGCGGGTCAGGAATTTGCAGCCGCCATCGCGTGCGATAAGGCTGATACAGTCAACTTCCTGACTTTATTGAAGGGCGAGTATATCCTTGGCGGGGCGCGCACCGCGGGCTATGGGCGCGTCTCGATCGAGAGTGCGAAAGCCGAACCGGACAACTGGCGTGAGACATCGACGCCCATATCTATCGATGATAACGAGATTGTGGTCACACTGACCAGCGACATGCTGTTGCGGGATGTCAATGGGCAGTTGTCTGCCAGTCCGGATGAATTTGTGCGCCATCTCCAGGCCAGGTTGGATTCCACTTCTGCTCGCGTATCGATGAAGCCGGAGGATCGAAAATATACATTTGCGGGCATGGCGCTGGTGGGCGGTTTCAACCGAAAGTGGGGTCTGCCGCTGACACAGGCTCCGGCGCTCAGCATGGGGAGCACCTTCAGGTTGCAGATTACCCCAGCGTTGCCGGTTGAGGTGCTGCAAAAAATCGAGACGGAAGGCATGGGCGAGAGGCGCATCGATGGCTTTGGGTCGCTGGTGTTTGGCTGGCAGCAGGATGAGGAACTGTCGATTCATAAAGAAGAGTCGTCCAAACATCGGCCTGTGGCAATCAGCCAGGAAAAACTAAGCGCCGAGTCGGCCAAGTGGATTGCCCGGCGCATGTTGCGCGCAAAGATCGAGAACCTGCTGCTCGAACGCGCCGGCGACATCGAAGTGCAGCGATCGCCAAAACGCTCGCAACTGTCGCGCCTGCGCAATATTGTGATGAACATGCTGCAGGAACCGATGCCGGCGCCCACGCAGGCTGGCAAACCGCCAGTGGATCGCATCAGCCGATTCCTGGATGACGCCATCAAACGCAATACGACGCGCGAGCAGTGGCAGGCCGCGCGCATAAAAATGAGGAAAGACGCTGACAGCGAGCGCCTGGTTGACTGGCTGCGGCAAGCGCACAATGCCGAGTCAGCGGATGGTAAAAAATGGCCGGACAGCCTCGGCGTATCGGAACGACCTGCGGTGAAGATCGGCGATATCAGTGTGGTTATGGATGTCGCGATGCAGCGTGAGTTCACCATGCGGCTGATGGCCGAGGTGCTGAAACGGGCCGCAAAAGAGTCGAAAAAGGGAGTAAAGCAGCCATGAGTGTGGAAATGCCTGTGACCAGATTCTGGTTGGGAAGTCTCTCGCGACACATCAAGGCGCGGCTGGTCGTAGTGGGCGACCTGGAGTTGCTCACGCCGGCGCACTTTGGT
>JAKALH010000395.1 GCA_021813225.1 Chloroflexota bacterium | reverse complement strand
CAGCTGGCCCGACTGGCGCCGGCTTCTGAATGAGTTCTATCCCGATTGCGCCTGGACCGTGTTCGGCCAGGATAACTGGTGGTTCAGCGCGCCGGGTAAGACCGCGCGTCTCGATATCAACCGGCCGGATGAGTGGAAGCGCACTATCGGCGCCGTCATCGAGGCGATGCTGGTCGAACCGTTGCGCTGGTTTGGCATCGTGGAGACTACCGGCGCCGGCGAGCAGGGGCTGGAGGCATTCCGGCTGACGGCGCTGCATGACTGGCTGGGGCTGGTGAGCGGCCGCCTGGAGAGTTCCGCGCAGGGCGCGCTGCCCGAGTTGCCCGCCGGGGCAGCGGCGCGCCCGCGCCAGTTGGAAGCCATAGCCTGGCTGGACGATATGCAGTGGCGACTGCCGCCGGCGCCGGACCGCGCGGAGTTTATCGCGTTTGCACGCCGTATCGCGGAGCCGGCCGGAACGCCATTTACATACCGCCTGACGCCCCTCAGCATCGAGCAGGCGCTGGCGTCGGGTATCACGCTGGACGAGGCGATGCGGCAGTTCGAAGCGCACGGCGCGCCGATGCCCGCGCCCGCGCAGGCGCTGTTCCGTTCCATCGCGGAACGCTTCGGCCGTGTGCGCATCTACGAAGCGTTGACGATTGTGCAGTTTACCGACGATTATGCGCTGCGCGAACTGTCGGCCAATACGTCGCTGGCGCAGCACATCATCTACCAGATTTCACCGCGCGCCGCAGTCGTGGCGGATTCCGCCGTCGACGCGCTGGTTGAGGAGATGGTGGCGCGCGGCTATACCCCCGGGGTGCTATGAACTGGAATGATGTTCTGAAGCCCTATACCAACCGGGCGCTGGCCCAAATGTGCGCGACGCTGGGCGTCAACGAATATGCCGGTCAGATCACGACGGCAAACCGGCCGCGCGTCGTCGATGCGCTGCGCCGGCTCATCGCCAAGCCGGAAACGGTGTGCCGGTCACTCGAATCGGTTGGACCGGCTGAAGTCGCCATCGTCAAGACGCTGATCCAGTCAGGCGGCCAGGCTGATACCGCGCAGGTGCGCCGCACGGTCGAACTGTACGGTGTGGTGCATTCCTCGGCAGCACCGGCACAACCTACGCCCAGCTACCAGGGCGTGCCGGGTTTCGACGACGCAGCGCTTAACGCCATGTGCCATGGCCTCGTGTTCTCTCGCGGTATCCGCGAGATTGACCTCAAGCCCGGCCGGCAGATGTACATCCCTGAACCGATTCTGGCGCTGCTGCACACCAACCATGCCTGCGCCGCCGCGCTGGCGCGCGCCGGCCAGTCCGAGGTTCAAGCAGTGGCCTTGCCGGACCCCGAGGTGATTGTCACCGGCGCGGCTGAGGACTTCCAGCGCGATATGAGCCGTTATCTGCGCCACGTCCGCCGGCAGGGCAGTGTTCCCCTCACCACACTGGGATGGATCTATAAAACCAATTTCAAGACATTCCTGGCGGCGTTGAATGCGCCGGCTGACGCGCCCGGCGACGAGGCTTCCAACGCGCGCCTGTGGTTCATCCGCCGGCTGCTTGCGGTGATGGGCGAACTGGACAGCGACGGCGTGGCATTCAGACCCGCCGATAAAGGCAAGCTGCTCACGCTGCCGGTTGCCCAGCGCATTCGCCAGGCGTTCGACGCCTGGAGTGGCAGCGGCGCCTGGAATGAACTGAACCGCATCAGCACCGAGCATCAGGGATACGACTACCGGCGCGATGCGCCGCCGGAGCTGGCCCGCGCGCGCAGCGCCATCCTGCGGCTGATCGCCCGGCTGGCCGCGCATGCCGCCGGCCAGCGCATGTCCTGGACGCCGACCGCGCAATTGATCGAGCAGGCGCGGCGCAGCGAATATCAGTTTCTTTTCCCGCGCCGCCAGCGCTATATCGATATGACCGGCAACAGCAGTTTCTACGATACACCTTACTACGGCGGCAACAACCCGTTCGGCATGAGTTTCCCGACCGTGAATAACGAACACAAGGGCTGGGATGCCGTCGAGCGGCAGGTGATTGTCGCCATGCTGACCGGACCGCTGCACTGGATGGGCTTGGTGAACTTGGGGTACAGCGCCGGCGCCGCACCGGGCGAAGGCAATGAGCCAGCGGGCTATCGCCTGACAGAAACAGGGGCGTGGCTGCTCGGCCTGGCCGACCAACCGGAGTTTGTCGAGTCGGGCGGGCGTGTGCTGATCCAGCCCAACTTCACCATCCTCGCCATGGAGCCGATCAGCGACGCCGTGCTGCTGGACCTCGACGCATTTGCCGAGTCGCAGGGCGGCGACCGTGCCACCACCTATCGCCTGACGCGCCAGTCGGTCTACCGCGCTCAGCGCGCCGGCTGGGATGCGCAGCGCATCCGCGCATTTTTGGAGCAGCATCAGGGCGCACCCATCCCGGCCAATGTGCAGCGCTCGCTGGACGAGTGGCAGACCCAGCACCAGCGTATCACTTTCCGCCGCGGGGCGCTTGCGATTCAATATGCCGACGACAGCGCGCGCGCGGGCGTGCAGGATGCGCTGGCCCGGGCCGGCGCGCAGCGCCAGCCGCTCTCGCCGTCATTTGACCTGATCACCGCCGCCGGTAAAGGCGCGGTGGCGCTGGAACGGCTGAGCCAGGCGCTGAGTGAGGCCGGTTGGCTGGCGTTGACGACGCCCGCAGATGGCGGCGCGGCGCATACGGAGAACTGCCTGCGTGTCAGCGACACGGGCGATGTGGCGTTCAAGCACGCGGCGCCCAGCCTGTTCGCGCTGAAGCAACTGCAGCCGTTCAGCGAGAACGCAGGCGGGCGGCTGCGCATCAGCGCGCCCGGGGTGCGTGCCGCGATGTCGCGGGGCATGCCGCTGGATGAACTGCTGGCCGTGCTGGCGCACCTTAACGACGGGCCGCTGCCCGCCCGGCTTGAGACCAGCATCCGCTCATGGGCGGGTTTCTATGGAGAAGCCGCGCTGCGGCCCGTGCATGTGCTGGAACTATCCAGCGCTACGGTGTTTGATAACCTGCTTGGCGACCCGGAGATCGGGCAATACCTGAAGCCGATTCCGGGCAGCACGGAGCCTGTGGCGCTGGTGGAATCCGCCCATGCCGATAAAGTGCGTGCGGCGCTGGCTGCGCGCGGGGTGTCGATAAAATAGGTGGCATCGCTGTGTTGCAGGCCATTCGCGTGTACACCACTGTTGAAAGTGACGGTGAAATTAGATTGAGCGGGTTACCTTTTGAAAACGTTGGATGAATCGTGTTGAACGAGCAGCCGGTGGTTAAAGATGAGACAAGCTCTTCATCAGGTGCGCGCGGCATACGACGCCGACCCCGAGCGCGAGTGGCACCGCCTTGAGACCGGCGCCCAGGCCCGGCTGGAGTACCTCATTACGCGGTACGCGCTGGTGCAGCACCTCCCCCCTGTTTCCTCCGCTCAGCACCTCCTGGACGCCGGAGGAGGCCCGGGTCGCTATACGATTCACCTGGCAGCCTTGGGCTATCAAGTGACCCTGTTCGACCTCAGTCCGGCCATCCTGGCACTCGCCCGGCAACGCATCGCGAAGGCCGGACCCCAAGTGCAGCAGCGCGTCGCGGCCGTCCACGAGGGGTCGATCACCGATCTGTCGCGCTTCCCGGATGCCCATTTCACGGCCGTCCTCTGCCTGGGC
>JAKALH010000394.1 GCA_021813225.1 Chloroflexota bacterium | reverse complement strand
CAGCGCCTTGGCCGTCTCGGTCTTGCCCACGCCGGTCGGCCCCATGAACAGGAACGACCCCAGCGGTCGGTTCGGGTCCTGCAGCCCGGCGCGAGCGCGGCGCACCGCGCTCGATACGGAGCGGATGGCGTCGTCCTGCCCCACCACACGCTCGCGCAGGCGGTCCTCCATGCGCATCAGCTTCTCGACTTCGCCTTCCAGCAGCTTCGACACCGGCACGCCCGTCCAGCGCGACACCACGCCGGCGATGTCGTCTGCGCCCACTTCCTCTTTCAGCAGCGGGTTGCCGCGCTGCAGGTCGCGCAGCTTCTGCTCGTTCTGGCGCAGTGCGGTTTCCAGTTCGCGCAGCGTGCCGTAGCGCAATTTGGCCGCCTCTTCCAGGTTCGAGGCGCGCTCGGCCTGCTCGATCTTCACGCTGGCCTGATCGATCTGCTCGCGCACCGCCCGCACACCCTGGATGGCCTGCTTCTCCATCTCCCACTGCGAGCGCAGCGCGTTGCCTTTCTCTTTCTCGCTGGCGATCTCCGCGTCAATCTTCTGCAGCCGCTCCCTGCTGGCTTCGTCCTTCTCCCGCTTGAGCGCCTCGCGCTCGATCTCCAGTTGCAGCACGCGGCGGTCGATCTCGTCCAGCGCCGTCGGTTTGGAATCGATCTCCATCTTCACGCGCGAGGCCGCCTCGTCGATCAGGTCGATGGCCTTGTCCGGCAACTGGCGGTCGGTGATATACCGCGCGCTGAGTGTGGCGGCGGCGATCACCGCGGCATCCTGAATGCGCACGCCGTGATGAATTTCATAGCGCTCCTTCAGGCCGCGCAGAATGCTGATGGTGTCCTCGATGCTCGGCTCATCCACCAGCACCGGCTGGAAACGCCGTTCCAGCGCGGCGTCCTTCTCGATATTCTTGCGATACTCGTCGATGGTCGTCGCGCCGATACAGTGCAGTTCGCCGCGCGCCAGCATCGGCTTCAGCAGGTTGCCGGCATCCATGGCGCCTTCGGCTTTGCCAGCGCCCACCACCGTATGCAACTCGTCGATAAACAGGACGATCGCCCCGCTGCTCGTCGTCACTTCCTTCAGCACCGACTTCAGGCGTTCCTCGAACTCGCCGCGGTACTTGGCGCCGGCGATCAACGCGCCCATATCCAGCGCGACGATGCGCTTGTCCTTCAGTCCTTCGGGAACATCGCGGCGCACGATGCGCTGCGCCAGACCTTCGACGATTGCCGTCTTGCCGACGCCCGGCTCTCCGATCAGAACTGGGTTATTTTTAGTGCGGCGCGAGAGAATCTGGATCACCCGGCGCACTTCCTCGTCGCGCCCGATGACGGGGTCCAGCTTGCCCTGCTGCGCCATTTCGGTCAGGTCGCGCCCGTATTTCTCCAGCGCCTGATAGGTGCCTTCGGGCTGCTGCGACGTGACGCGCTGGCTGCCGCGCACGCCCACCAGCGCCTTCAGGATCGCATCGCGCGTCAAACCATTTTCGCGCAGGATGCGCGCAGCGGCCGTCGGGCGCGCGCCGTTCGCCCCAGCATCGGCCAACCCCAGCAGCAGGTGCTCGGTGCTGACGTACTCGTCTTTCATCTGCTTCGCTTCTTCTTCGGCGCGCTGTGTCACCTGTGTCAATTCTCGCGACAGAGTCGGCGCGGCAGCGGCGCCGCCAACCTTCGGCTTGCGCTGGATTTCTTTTTCCGCCAGGCTCTCGATGGCGTCAGGCCGCCCGCCGGCCTTGGCAATCACCTGCGGGACGATGCCCCCTTCCTGCACCAGTAGCGCATGCAGCAGGTGCTCCGGCTCAATCTGCGAGTTGCCGAATTCCTGCGCGGTATGTTGCGCACTGAGCAGCGCATCCTGCGCCTTCTCCGTGTACTGGTTCATGTTCATAGTCCCACCCCTGTGTTCATAACAACGTATGGTTCTATCTTGTAGAAAGCCCGCCAGAATAACATTAACACCACGTTAGCGCTGTATCAGCAGGCGCTGATTGACGGCGCAGTGAATCCGGTCAGCCGGCGGATTCGGGACAGCCGGTCAACCGCCTGTACAGGCAGGCGTCATAAACGACGCTGAAGGCGAGCAGCACTGTGCTTACCACCGCCATGCTGATTGCCATGGCCGTCCCGGCGATGACAATCGGCCAGGCCGAACCCATCGCGCGAACCAGCAGGGGCACCAGCGTGCCTTCCACCAGCACCAGCGGCACTGTCATGAACAGCGCGCTGACGGTGAATATAGCCAGCCGCACAATCCAGGTGTGTGCCAGCACCAGTGCGAAGTGACGCAGCGCCAGGCGCAGCGCCGCCCACACGGATGCCAGCCTGGTACCCGGCAGTGCGCGCACGACCCCCGCCATCAGGAAACGGCTGAACGTATCGACAGCCAGAAGCACACCGATGCCGCCCACGCCCAGCAGCCAGGGAGACTGGATAACCGGGATATTCTTGACGCGATAGTAGCTCAGACCGCCGGCATAGACCAGGTTGGCCGAGACACGCGACGACTCCAGGCGCAGGTAGGTCAGCAATTCCGTAAACGGAGAGCCGGGATCGGGTATCAGGCTCCCCGCCACCCGCAGTGTAATCGAGCGAACCATCCCGTCGAAACTCAGGCTGAACTGGCTGATATCCGCCAGATCGAAGCGCAGCTCGACCAGCAACGCATTCAAACCCAGGTTGCCGGCAAAGATAAGCGCGCCGGTCGCCAGCGTCGTCAACAGCAGCAGCGGCCAGCGAGCGAGTATGGCGCGCAGCGCTGCCCGCCCGCCATGATCCCGCGAACCGGCATTCAGTGCCAGCCAGGTGATGGCCCCGCGGGCGAATCCGCCGGCCAGCAGCCCTGCCGCCGCCTGCACAATCAGCGGGACGACATGCCCGGAACCGTATGAAGACAGGATCGTGTTAGTGCGCCCATAGAAACTGATGGTATAGGCCACACTCAACAGTGTCGAGAGAATCGTCGCAAGGGCAAAGCCGAAAAGCGCACTTGCCAGCACAGGCATAGACTGCGCGCTCAAAGCCGTCAAAGCATCGCGCCAGACGGCGGCGACCGTGACCCGGCCTGGCGCACCCGGCATCGCGGCGCCGTTGCGGTGCGCTTCAGTTCGGCGCTCTGGAAAGCCGGCCGATACTTTACGGATTGAGCCTTGCATGTTTATCGCCATTCGATGATGTACGCATCTTTTTTTATGGCTGTTGCGCCGATCGCTCATCTACCCCCAGCGCCTGGTACAGATGCGCGTTGTACACAATGACGAATGCGCCCAGCAGCATGTCGATGATGGTGCTGGCGGCGCCGAACACAATGGAACTGGCGGGATACGGCCACAGGCTGTTGACGGCCCTTGCGAGCGCCGGCACCAGCAGGTATTGAGCCAGCGCCAGCGGGAGCGCCACAAAGACGCTGTTCAGCAGTGCGCCAGCCAGCCACAATACCAAGGCGTGCCTGAGCACCAGGCGCAGATGCCGGCCGGCCAGTTGCATGGCGCTGGAAAACGCGGCGAGGCGGTTCGGCGTTGCGGCGCTCATGATAGACGCATCGAAAAAGCGAAACAGGGTGCCGGCCAGCGCAATCGGTATAAAACCCGCCAGACCCAGCAGCCAGACGCGCAGCGGCACGTCGCCCAAATCGCTGCGGTATGCGTAAAGCCAGTAGTAGTTGGTGGTGG
>JAKALH010000393.1 GCA_021813225.1 Chloroflexota bacterium | reverse complement strand
CGCCGGCGGCATCATCCCGGATGAGGACATACCTGCGCTGCAGCAGGCCGGCGTCTCCGGCATCTTCGGCCCCGGCAGCCCGATTGCCGATATCGTCGCCTTCATCCGCGCGCACACACCTGCGCGAGACTGACCCGCCGACGGCCCGCCTATGGAGCACACACTCACCCGCCGCGAACTCGCGCGCCTGATTACCCGCATCGAGAACGGGGAGCGCGGCGCGCAGGACGCCCTCAACGCCCTGTACCCGCGCGCCGGAAACGCGCGCATCGTCGGCGTCACCGGCGCGCCCGGTTCGGGCAAGAGCACGCTGGTGGCCGAGATGGCCCGCGCACTGCGCGGGCAGGCCGACCCGCCGCGCGTCGCCATCGTCGCGGTGGACCCCAGCAGCCCGTTCAGCGGCGGCGCCATCCTGGGCGACCGCATCCGCATGCGCGACCTGCACGGCGATGCGGGCGTGTTCATCCGCAGCATGGCCAGCCGGGGCGCGCTGGGCGGCATCGCCGCCGCCACCGCCGATGTCGTGACCGTGCTGGACGCCAGCGGCTACCAGATGATTCTCATCGAGACGGTCGGGGCGGGACAACTGGAAGTGGACGTGGCGCGCATCGCGCAGAGCGTGATCGTCGTCGAGGCTCCCGGCGCCGGCGACGAGATCCAGGCCGTCAAAGCCGGCATCCTTGAGATCGCCGACATCGTCGTCGTCAATAAGGCCGACCGCGAGGGCGCGGCGCAGACCGTCAGCGCGTTGAAGTCGGCGCTGGAACTCGCCCCGGTCGGCGCGGGGCATCATGGCGCACACGCCGGGCCTGCCGCGCCGGCGGGACACCCGTCCTACCAATGGCAGACGCCCATCGTCAAGGTGAGCGCATTGAACCGCGAAGGCATCGCCGAACTGCTGGATGCGCTGCGGCGCCACGCCGAGGCGCTGGCCGCCGGTGGCGAAGGCGAACGGCGGCGGCGTCGGCAGATTGAGGCGGACATTCAGGCGCGCCTGCGCGAGATGCTGCTGCAGCGCGCCCTGCACGCCGTGGCGCGCGCCGACTATCAGCAGGTGTTGGCCGACGCCGGCCGGCGCGCGCTGCACCCGGCCGAGGCCGCTCGCCGACTGCTGGAGACGCTCCAGCCATGACCACACTCTATCTCATCCGCCACGCCCGCAGCGAGGGCAATGCCATGCAGGTGATACAGGGCTGGCTGGACCTGCCGCTGGACGAATACGGCCGCCGCCAGGCCCGGCTGCTGGGAGAACGTTTCCGCCACAAATCGCTGGCAGCCATCTACAGCAGCACGCTGCTGCGCGCCGCCGATACCGCTCGCGCCATTGCTGATACGCTGGGCATGCCGGTCATCCCGGATGCGCGCCTGCGCGAATATCACATGGGCGCGTGGACGGGCCTGACCGCTGCCGAGATTGACCAGATGATGCCGCCGCACTACTTCGAGAACGCCGTGGAGCCGATCGGCCCCGGCGCGGAGAGCGGGCAGGAGATGCGCGCGCGCGTCAGCGCCTTCCTGGACGACATGCTGGCGCGCCACAACGGCGACCGCGTGGCCGTGGTCAGCCACGGCGGGACGCTGGGCGGATTTGCCAGCGCCATCCTGAGCCTGCCGCCGGTGCGTCACCAGCCGTTCCACTTCGGCAACGCCTCGGTGACGAAGTTCGTCTTCGAACACGGGCGCTGGCGCATGTCCGGCCTGAATGACCGCTGCCACCTGCGCTCGCTGATGGCGGGCGGTGCAGCAGGCAGCCATTGATGAATCGTTAAAGTGCGGGCGCGCCCGCCGGATTGCCGTCCAATTTTGCATACAATAGCGAACAGAGAGGAGCGCCACGATGCACGGAGCAAACCCGCATGGAGAACTGGGCAACCCTGGTTTCGGGGGGATCAAACTGTTTGCCGGCAGCAGTCATCCGCAACTGGCCCAGGAAATTGCCGCCCACCTGGGCTTGAAACTGAGCGGCCGCGACAGCCTCCGGTTTCCCAATGAGAATATCTTCTGGCGGTTGCACGAGAGCGTGCGCGGCCAGGATGTTTTCCTGATCCAGACCATGTCGTCGCCGGTCAGCGACAACATCATGGAGCTGCTGATTGCTATCGACTGCCTGCGCCGCGATTCGGCCTCGCGCATCACCGTGGTGATGCCGTACATGGCATACGCCCGCAGCGACAAAAAAGACCAGCCGCGCGTACCCATCACTGCGCGCCTGATGGCCGATATGATCGTGACCGCCGGCGCCGACCGCTACATCACCGTCGACCTGCACGCCGGGCAGATCCAGGGCTTCTTCAGCATCCCCGGCGATGAGATCACCGGCTTCCATATCCTGAGCGATTACTTCGCCGAGAAAAACCTGCGCGATGCCGTCATCGTCACGGCGGACCTGGGCTTTGCCAAGCGCGGGCGCAACTTTGCCGCCAAGCTGCACCACCCGATGGCCTTCGTGGAAAAGCGCCGCGTGGGCAACACCGCGCAGTCCGAGGCGCTGACGGTCATCGGCGACGTGGACGGCTGCGATGTCATCATCGTGGACGACGAGATATCCACCGGCGGCTCGATTACGAATACCGTGCAGGCTGTAAAGAACCACGGCGCGCGCGATGTCTACGTCAGCGCCACCCATGCCGTGCTGGTCGGCCCCGCCATCGAGCGCCTGCGCGACCTGCCCATCAAGGAGATCGTGACGACCAACACGCTGCCAGCTACGCCGGAGCGCATGCTGCCCAACCTGAAGTACCTGTCCGTCGGGCCGCTGCTGGGCGAAGTCATCAGCCGCGTGCACCTGGGCCGCAGCGTCGGCGAGATGTTCAACGAGTAGGGGCAGAGGGCAGAAGCAAGAAGCAAGAGGCAAGAGGCGGGAGGCAAGGGGCGAGAGGCGGGAGGTGAGAGGGAAAGGGCGGGAGATACGGTCGTTATAATAAGCGGCAGCTTATCCAGGTGAGTCACAATATGCCAACCAAACCACAAATCAACCTGTCCGGGCGCGACTTTATCAGCGACCTGGACTTCTCGATTCCCGAAACCGAGGCCGTGCTCGAGCTGGCAGAACGGCTGAAGCAGCAGTACCGCAGCGGCATCCCGCATCCCATCCTGCGCGACAAGACGCTGGCGATGCTGTTCTTCTTCACCAGCACGCGCACGCGCGGCTCGTTCGAGGCCGGCATGGCCCAGCTCGGCGGGCACGCGGCGTTCATTGACAGCGAAACCACCCAGATTTCGCACGGCGACACGGCCAAGGAAATCGGGCGCATCTTCGGCAGCTACTTCAACGGCATCGCCATCCGCCAGTGCGACTGGAACTTCGGCAACCAGTACATCAACGAGGTCGCCCGGCACAGCGCCGTGCCCGTGCTGAATATGCAGTGCGATGTGTACCACCCGTTCCAGATTCTGGCCGACCTGATGACCATCCGCGAGTTCAAGGGGCGCAACCTGAAAGGCCGGAAGATTGCGGTGAGCTGGGCCTACGCCGCCAGCTACCAGAAGCCCATCAGCGTGCCGCAGTCGCTGATCATCCAGTTGGCGCGTTACGGCATGGACGTGGTGCTGGCGCACCCGCCGGAATACAAACTGATGCCGGAAATCCTGCAGAAGGCTGAGCAGGGTGCCGCCGCCAGCGGCGGCTCCTTCCGCATCACTCACGATATGGACGACGCCTTCACCGATGCGG
>JAKALH010000392.1 GCA_021813225.1 Chloroflexota bacterium | reverse complement strand
TCCGATCTAGTAAAGCAGCCATGAGTGTGGAAATGCCTGTGACCAGATTCTGGTTGGGAAGTCTCTCGCGACACATCAAGGCGCGGCTGGTCGTAGTGGGCGACCTGGAGTTGCTCACGCCGGCGCACTTTGGTAATGGCGACAGCGCCGATGGCACCGACATGCCGTTATTGACGGATGCGCTGGATACCGAGAAACCGCTGTTGACTGGAGCCTCGCTGGCGGGTGCATTGCGCGCCTACCTGCGGCGATACAGTAATAACGATACATCGCTGGATGCGGCGCTGTTTGGCGGGGCGCAGCAGGCTGAAGACGCCCTGCAAAGCCCGCTGATAACCGATGATGCGCTAGGAATGAAGGCGCGCATTGAGTTGCGCGATGGCGTCAAGCTGGAACCCAAAACCCGCACCGCCGCCGATAAGGCGCTGTTCAACATCGAGACGTGGGCGGCGGGAACCGTATTCCCCTTACGGCTGGAACTGGCATTATACGATAAGGCTGCGGAGGAACAGGTGCTACGGGCGCTGGCGGCTGCACTCACTGGCCTGAGCAACGGCTCGATCACCCTGGGCGCGCGCAAGAACCGGGGATACGGCCAGGTACAGGTATCGCGCTGGAAAGTGCGACGATATAACATTCGCGAAAATAAGGATGATTTGCTGGCCTGGCTGCGCAACGGCAACCAGCCGCTGCCTGATATCGGCGTCAAGATCATTGACGCAGTGGACAGCAAGGGAGCGCCGATCGGCGACGCTGACCTGATGAAGGCGCTGCTGGCCGCATTCGGCTCGGAAGCATCGCCGGTTGCAGACCGGCGCGACATCTTCACCATCCGGGCGCTCCTCAGCCTTGAGAGTTCGCTGATGATCCGTGGTAGTACAGGCGAAGACGACCTCGGGCCCGATATGTTGCATCTGCACTTGTTCCGTAAGGGGAAGATGCAGCCCATTCTGTCCGGCACGTCGCTGGCCGGCGCTCTGCGCGGGCGCGCGATGAAGATTGCCAGCACGATTTCCAGCGCAGAAAAGGCCGACGAACTGGTTGGCTCCCTGTTCGGGCCGGAGATCAAAGGCAAAACGGCGGCGCGGGGCAGCCGCATCATCGTCAGCGACAGCATCATCCAGAACGCAGAGACCAGCCTGGTGCAGAATCGAATCCGCATCGATCGGTTTACGGGCGGCGTCGTCGATGGCGCGCTTTTTAACGAGCAGCCTGCTTTCGGCAAAGCCGGCGCGACGCGCATCGAGATCACACTCAAGGTTCTGAAACCGGAAGCTGCAGATATCGGATTGCTGCTTCTGTTGTTAAAAGACCTGTGGACAGGCGATCTGCCGTTGGGCGGCGAGATTGCCATCGGGCGAGGGCGGCTGAGGGGCATCCGGGCGGACATCGAACACAAGTCGCCGGACAAGCCCTTGTTGCACTGGACGATCGAACAGAAGGCTGACAACACGCTGGATATATCGGGTGACCGCACTGCGCTGGAGAACTATGTATCCGACGGTTTGTTGAAAGCATTGCCTGCCGTGGAGGTGAAGAATGGCGCGTAGTCTGTGCACGGGGAAGGCTTACGCTGTCACACAAGTGACCGGTTTCGACCCTACCGATCCTGTGGGATCAGTCCGTAAGCTGGTCAAGAAGGGGGACGTGCTGCTGGCGCACGCCGACGATGGCGTCATCTGGGGCAAAGCCGCAGCCGATGGCGAATTAGTCACTTCGCATGAAGTCGCCCCGGAAATATCGCCGGCGCTGCGCAACGCGACTTTATGGGATGTGCGCATCTTCGGCCCGGAGCGCGAGATTATGGGCTGGCGCGATGGCGACGGCGTGTGGCACGCGCGCGAGATTGGAGAAAGCGCCAGCATCGACAAGCCGGCATTTGAGGAATGGTATGACGAGCCGCAACTGCTATGGGGCAGCCATGGTAAGCATATCAAATCCGGGGGACTGGTGTTTACGCGCTTATCCCACGAGGCGCAGGGCCTGCTGCATGCGTTTCCCGCCAAATTGAGGCTGTCGGATGACGGCAAACTGGCCGGAGAAGCCCGGCCGGCGGTATTGATTCGGCATTACCTGGCTGAAGGTGAAGACGCCGCGCGCGTCGCAGCCAGTCGTCTGGTGAAGATCGGAACGGTTGTCGAGGCGACGTTCAAGGAGATATGAGCATGGCGCATGTGAACCCGAAATATCGCGATCGCGAGGCAATGGCGCCGTATAACTTCGTGCCGCTGGCGGATAAGCCATTGGTGGCGAAGGATCCATTGCCACACGATCGTTTCGCGGCAGACGACGGCAGTGAAGCCGTCTATACCGGCGAATTCCACTGCGAACTGACCACCGAAACGCCTTGCTTCGTCCGGGGTCCGCTGAGTGCGGTTGAAAGTGGCGATGGACAGGATGCCAAAAACAAACCGGAATTCTTTTCTATCGATGGCGGCAAGACACCGCGCATCCCCGGCAGTTCCTTGCGCGGACTTTTCCGCGGCCTGGTGGAGATCGTCTCCGGTTCGCGCATCGGCGATGTGAGCAAAAGGAAACTGGTATACCGCGCGGTGGATACGACACGCCTCGGCGTGCAATACCGGAATCGCATCATGGAGGAAGTTAAAAAGAACTTCTTTGTGCCGCGGTTGCGGGCCGGGTATATCCGCAAATGGAAAGACGAGTGGTATATCCAGCCGGCTGAGGAAATCAACGGCACAACGTGGTGCCGTATCTGGGAAAGAAGCATCCCACCTGGGCTTGAGCCATGGCCGCCGGAAGATGTTAAGCGCGACTGCAACGTGACGAAAACGAGCGCGTCTCAAAATGGCAAAACAATTTACATACAGCCGGGGCAGTCGGAATTCCAGGAGGTAAGAGGCGGCTTCCTGCATATCATGTTCGCGCGCGCGCTGCGCGCCAGCGCCAGTCCGGGAGTCGGGCTGAAGGTGGCCGCCCTGATTCCCAGCGGTCAGATGATGTCGAAACGCAGTGAAGCAATCGTCTTCGCGCCGGATAACAGCAAACCTGCTAAAGAATGGTGGCGACTGAGATACGAGAATCCAGAAGGAGAAGAGGTCGCCCTCGATAAAGAGTACAAGGAACAGATCACCGACCAGCAGCGCGCGCTGCTGGGGCCTGAAGGTGTGCTGAGCGATCTGCAGCCGGTGTTCTATCTGGTTGAGAAGGGCCGTTTGACCTTCTTCGGCCATACCATGATGCTGCGCCTGCCGTATGAGCACGCGCCGTATGACCTGATGCCTGATGCGTTGAAAACCGATGAGCAGACCGAAATCGACATGGCTGATGCGCTCTTCGGCTATATCGGGCGCAGGAAAAACCAGCCCGAAAATACCGGTGCCAGGGCAGGGCGCGTGTTTTTCTCCGACGGTCAATATAGAGGCAATTTGCCTGACCCGTTCGAACACGAGATCAAGCCGCAGGTGCTTTCCACACCGAAACCGACCACCTTTCAACACTATCTGGAACAGGTAAAACCCGATGACAAAGGGGAACTGCTGAATTATGACGACCCGCAGGCGCGCATCCGTGGGGTCAAGCAGTACTGGCACCGCGGCGCTGTCAATATCAACCAGGTGGAGGAGACCGACCGTAAAAAACTCAGCCATCAATCGCAATATACACGTATTCGCGCCGTCAAGCCCGGCGCACGCTTCACCTTCTCGATCCGCTTCGAGAACC
>JAKALH010000391.1 GCA_021813225.1 Chloroflexota bacterium | reverse complement strand
GCTCGCGCTTGACCGGCTTGATCAGATACTTGTGGCGCTGTTCGGCCGCTGCGGGGCTGTCGGCTCCCAGCACGTTGAGCGGCATGACGCCGTGCACGTAGCAGCGCATCACCGGGACGTGTTTCAGCTTGTCGGGAAGCGCCGGGGCGGTCGTGACGGGCTCGTTGATCAGCACGACCTCGTGGTTGCACTCGCCGTCGGCGCACAGCGCGGCAACGGACGGCGCCGACACGATGCGCATGCCTTCGATCTGCCGCTCGATGAGCCGCGACAGCACCGCCGTGCGCTCCACCACCGCCAGCGTGCCCACCTCGTGGCGCTTGAACTCGTGCGGCAGGCGCTCCGGCGATGCGGCTGCGGACTGCGGCGCGGGCGCATCGGCCGGCAGGGAGAATAAAAACGTGCTACCTGCGCCGGGCGCGCTCTCCACCCACATGCGCCCGCCGTGCAGCTCGACGAAGCGCTTGCTGATTGTCAGCCCCAGTCCGGAGCCTTCGCCGCGGCGTTGCGAGAAGTCGCCCACTTGCACGAACGGCTCGAAGATGCGCCTCAGGTCTGCGGGCGTAATGCCGCTGCCGGTATCGGCCACGCTGATCACAAGCGAGGACGGGCTGACGCTGCGCGTCCGCTCTTCGTCCGCCCGGCTCAGGCGCGCCTGCACGGTGATGGAACCGCGCTCGGTGAAACGCAGCGCGTTGCTCAGCAGGTTGAGCAGAATCTGGCGGATGCGGACGGGGTCGGCCATGATAACCGGCAGGCCGGCGTCGATATCGACACGCAGAGCCAGCCCGCGCTGCGCGACCAGGTAGGCGTAGTCGTCCACGGCGGCCTGGATCAGTTCGGCGATTCGCACCGGCGCGCGCGCGATGGTCAGGTAGTTCGCGTCCAGCTGGCTCAGGTCGAGGATGTCGTTGACCAGCTTGCGCAGGTGCTGGGCGTGGTTGTTGATCACGTGCATATCAGCCATCAGCTTAGGCGGCAGACCGGCGGCGCCGTCGGCATAGGCCGAGGGCCCGTTGAGGATGAGGTCGCTGAAACCGATGATGAGGTTGAGCGGGGCGCGCAGTTCGTGGCTGACGGCGGCGGCGAACTGCTGTTTGGACTGGCGGGCTTCCTCGGCGTACTGCATGGCCACTTCCATCTGTTCGTTGGCGCGCGCCAGTTGGAAGCTGGTCTGGCCGAGTGACTTGAGCGCCAGTTCGAGCTGGGCGCTCTTCTCGCTGAGGGCGTCGGTCTGGCTGCGCGCCAGTTCGTAGTTCTCCTGCATCCACTTGAGAGCGCGGAACAGGACGCGCGTGACCCTGGCGGCGAGGATGACGGAGAACGCGGCCGCGACCAGCGCGACCAGCACACGCGACGGCCACAGCCCGGCGGCGGGGTCCAGGCCGGCGAAAACCCTCCCAGCAGGCAGGGCTGCGAAGCCCGCCAGCACGACGGCGGCCACCCCCAGCGCCCCCCAGCCCCAGGCCTGACCGAGCAGCAGCGTCACGACCCCGCAGGCGAACCCCACGCCGATGGCCGTGTAGCCATCCAGCCCGCGCAGGCTGAACAACAGCGCGACCCCCAGCGCCCCCCAGCCGGCCACCCCCAGCGCCAGGCGCGGATGGACGCGGTTAGCCAGCGCGCCGGCCAGTCCCACCCCGAAAGCCAGCGCGAACAGCGCCGGCACGCCGATGTCCAGCGTCTCGATGAATGGGCGCTGATAGGACACGAAGATGCCGATGTAACCCAGCACCATGAGGGGGAGCAGCACCCCCCACGTCATGATCTCGCGCTTGAGGTCGATCATCTCGGCGTTAAACAGGGCGGTTGTGTGGGGCTTGTCGGGTCGCATGGCTATAGCATACCGCGCAACAGCGGCAGCGGTAACGAGACCAAGGCGATTTCATTTAGTACTACTTTGTCTCATGTATCTTACTCGCGCTGAATGCGAGACTGCGCCAGCGCTGCCGCGAACAACGTATCAACAATCCGCCGGTGCACCGACGCCAGTCCCGCCGGGGGGAAAGAGCGCCACGTGGGTGCCCAGGGAGCGTAGTCGCTTGGCGCTCCTGCCACTCGGTCCACACCAGGAAGCTATAGGCCAGCATGATTAGGAAGGTGTTGCGATGAAAGGCCGTCCCCAGCCGTCCTTGGTATTGGTCCCAACCCAGCAGCGTCTTGGCATCTTCGTGATACAGCTCAACGAAGGCGCGTCAGTGGGCCAGTTCGACCAGCCGCTCGCGCGGGGTGCTGGCGGGGAAGTTGGACCAGTGCAGCTTGTTGCGCCCGGAGCCGTCGGGCAGTTCGCTTCGTCTTGTCCATGCCGCCAGTTTAGTTCGGTGACACAGTAGTACTATGGAACGTCACAAGTCAAATGCAACAAAAAATCCACGGCGCTCAGTTGCGTCCGTGGATGCGGGTTCGTCCTGTCTGTTCGAGCGACCCTGCTCAGTTACACTCAGCAGGCGTTAAGAGGAGTGTGTGCCGTCCCGGAGCGCCGTGTGCATGCGCCGCCTTGTTGTGTACGAATGAAAATCTGTGCACCTGGCAACACCTCCTTCTGTAGAATGGCACCATGCTACACCAGACGGGCGAGTCGGGCAAGGTGCTCATTGCATAATGAATACAACGATGTTAATCTTTTGCGAAGGTCATCAGCGATTCTCTCGTTGACTCTGGCGGTGTAGCCGGGCAGGGGATATGGCTGGTAAGATGCAGCATATGATCGCCTCTGATGCACTGGTGGCGGTGTGCGAGTCGCCGATCCACGGGCGCGGGGTATTTGCGCTGCGCCGCATCCGCAGCGGGCAGCGCATCATCGAGTACCTGGGTGAACGGATTGCCCCATCCGAGGCGGAACAACGCTACGACGACGACCGCGCTGAACATGCGCACGTCCTGTTGTTTACGGTCGACGAGCACATCGTCATTGACGGCGGCCACGACGGCAACGCCGCGATTTACATCAATCACTCCTGCGCGCCGAACTGCGAAGCCGTCAACGATGGCAGCCGCATCTTCATCGAAGCGTTGCGCGATATCGGGCCGGGCGAGGAGCTGACCTACGACTACCAGTTGGAGCGCCCGGGGCGCTATTCTGCGGATTGGAAAGAGCGCTATCGCTGCCATTGCGGCGCGCCGGACTGTCGCGGCACGATGCTGGCGCCGCGAAAATCCTCGTCGTCTGCCCGGTGATCCAAGTAGATAAAGGAGACATGATGGCGATATCGGATTTGAAACTGCTTTCAGTGTATGAGGGCTGGGACGGGTATCAGGTCAGCCTGCTGCACGCCGTTGAACCCCTGACGCCGTCAAAGCTGGCCTGGCGGCCCACAGAAAGGCATCGCTCCGTCGGCGAACTGGTACGCCATGTCGCCCTGGGTCGTCTGACCTGGTCTCTGCGCATCGATGCGCCGGGCAGCCGCGAACTGGCGGCGCAGATTCCCGAGTGGGAGACGGACGAAGCCGGTAATCGCTATGCCCACGAGGAGTCCATGCCCATTACGACTGACGCAACGCTGCTGGCAGGCTGGCTTTCCTCTAGCTGGGGCATGGTTGACCGCATGCTGAAAGAGTGGGATATCGCCGATCTGCGCAAGACATACGATACTGTTGGCGAATCCGCCACTGACCACGTCATGCCCGCGAATGCGGGCATCCAGAGGCCGCGGTAAGCAATAGATTCCCGCTTCCGCGGGAATGACGATAT
>JAKALH010000390.1 GCA_021813225.1 Chloroflexota bacterium | reverse complement strand
GCGCTACGGGCGGCTGGATGTACTGGTGCAGACAGCCGGCCTGCTGAAAGGCGCTTATACGCCGATCGAAGAACTGACACTGGAAACCTGGAAGCAGGTCATGGACATCAATGTGACGGGCAGTTTTTTGTGCGCCAAACATGCCACCCCGCTGTTGAAAAAATCGAAACGCGGCGTCATTATCCTGACCTCATCCGGCGCGGCGCAGTCGGGCAGTTCGTCATATGCCTACGGCGCCAGCAAGGGCGGCGTCACCAGCCTGGGCATCACGCTGGCCGGCAAGCTGGCTGCCGATAACATTCGCGTCAACATCCTGCACCCCGGCAATATCCGCACGGGGATGAAGCTGTCGGTCATCGAGGCCGACGCGCAGACACGCGGCGAGCCGATGGATAGGCTGGTGGCCGAATCGAATCTGGGCGAGCCGGCAGGCATGGCTAAAGTGGTGGCATGGCTGGCCAGCGACGACGCCGACTACATCCGCGGGAATATCTTCACACGCTGATCGCACCATGGCACAGAATAAAGAACTCCTGTTGCGCATGTACGAGCGGATGTGCCTGATTCGCGCATTCGAAGAGCGGTTGATGGAGCTGTACAGGGGCGGCGAAATCCGCGGCTCGCTGCATCCGGGCATCGGGCAGGAAGGCACCGCCGTCGGCGCGGCCTTTGCGTTGAATGCCGACGATTACCTGACCTGCACCTATCGCGGGCACGGCGCGGCCATTGCCAAAGGCATCGACATCAACGCGGCCATGGCGGAAATGCTGGGACGCAGCACCGGCATCAGCAAAGGCAAAGGCGGCAGCATGCACTGGACGGACCCGGCGATCGGGCTGCTGGGTGAGAATGCCATCGTCGGCGCCGGTGTGCCCATCGCCGCGGGCGCGGCACTCAGCGCGCAGATGGATGGCCGGGGCCGCGTCGCCCTGACGATGTTCGGCGACGGCGCGCTGCACCAGGGCGTTCTTAATGAAACGCTGAATATCGCACAATTGTGGAAGCTGCCGTTGATCCTGCTGTGCGAGAACAACCTGTATGCGGAGATGACGCCGCTGGCCGAATCGACGCCGCTGAAGAAGCTGGCCGACCGCGCCAAAGGGTTCGCCATGAAAGCGGTGACTATCGACGGCAACGATGTGTGCGAAGTGTACGAGACGGTTGGCAAGGCAACCGCTCGCGCCCGCGCCGGCGACGGGCCGACTTTCATCGAAGCGATGACCTACCGCCTGAGCGGACACATGATCGGCGACCCGGAGACCTACCGCACGCGCGATGAAGTGGCGGAATGGCGCAAGCGCGATCCCATCCTGCGCCTGCGCGAGCATCTGGCCGCTAAGTTCGAGATGAGTGAGAGTGACCTGAACGGCATCATCGAACGCGCCAACAATCAAGTCGACGAAGCCGTGGCGTACGCGAACCAGTCGCCCCAGCCAAAGCCGGAAGACGTCGCCGCGGATGTCTGGGCGTAAGCGATGTGCGCGCTGGAGGCGGTTGGATTGCCGGGTGCGCCCGGCCGGCAATCCAACACCCCGCGTTGTGACTATTTGAACTGGTTGCGCCGTACTTCCTCGTCCGGGCGTGTGTGGATGCGGGCGATAGCTTCGCGGCTCAGGAAGTTCGGGCCGCCCGCCGCATAGGTTCCGCCCAGCACGCGCGCGTGCTTCACCGCCATCGCCTGAATGTTCTGCACCTCGCGCGCTGAACGCCCCATGGCGAACAGACCGTGGTTCTGCAAGTACATAGTGCGCGGCTGCTCGCCCCATTCGGCGATGAACGCCTTGACGCGCCTGACGACTTCGCGCGCCAGCGGCAGACCGGGGTCCGTGTAGGGAATGTAGATGGATGCCACGCCGCATACGACGATTTCATCCGGCATCAGGTGGCCGATGATGTCTTCGGAACGCGTGGAACACATGATGGCGTTGACCGCACTGGGGTGCGAATGGCCGATGAACTGCGCATCCGTGAGTTCGTACAACGAGGCGTGCAGCACCGTTTCGACGGAAGGATGCGCCGTCGCTTTCGGGTCCACGCGGGATTGCGTCAGAACGCGCTTGACGTCGGCGTCCGTCGCCGCAGAGTCCAGCAGCTTGAGCACGCTCGAACGGCTGATCTGAACAAAGCCTTCTGCGGCGATCGTGCGCAGATTGTTGCCGCTGGCCTTGACCCAGAACGTGTCGTCGTCAATGCGCGCGCTGGTGTTGCCTTCGCCGATAATGAGCAGCTCGCGCTGTTCTTCGCCCAGGTGATGCGAGAGCGCGATCAGTTCATCAAGGATGGTCTCTTTGGTCTTTTCGGGCATGACTGTTCACTCCAAATGAATATGAATAGATTGTAACGATTCGCGTTTCGCTGGTCGGGTTGTATCCGGCGCAACCGAACTGCTTTGCAGAAGACGCGGCGGGGTACGCCGTCAAAGGTTGAGCCGATCGCTGTCCGGCAACGCAGCCGCAGGTTCGGGCTGCAACGCGGCGGCGCCGCGCTGCGCGCGCCACAGGTCAATCATCTTCATGAAATCGCTTTCGACCTGGCTCTTGCCCTGCTCGCTCGGCAAACAGCGATACATGGCGCGAAAGACCAGCCCGATGCCGATGGAATACGAGGCCAGCCCGAAGACAGGAAAGGCCACCCGCGTGAATGCATTCACCTGCGCAATCTGCAGATTGAACAGCTCGGTGCCGAACGGCGCCACCACATTGCTGTAGTTGAGCCAGAAGTTGGCCAGCCCGATGATCAGGCTGTCGGCTGTAATGATGAGCGTGCCGATAGCCAGGCTGCGCGCCACCGGATTTTCCTTCATCAGTTCGCCGATGGTGGTGTGGCGCTGCGGCGTGTCGGGGTTCAGTGCCTGCAGCAGGAAGAAGCGCAGGATCGGCCGCCCGATGATGACCGAGCCGCCGAACAGCAACAGGTTCATGATGGCGGAAGCGGTGTCTTTGAAAGCGTACAGGATGCCGTCGACAAACCAGAAAGCCAGCGCGCCGTTCAGGATGGCGGTCGACGCAGTGTAGCTGGTGATGAAGTTGAACCGGCGCGTGATGACCAGCGTATCGACCAGGATATAGACCACCGGCACCAGCGCGGCGATGACATAGGCCGCCGGCGCGCCTAACGGCCGCGAGAGGTTATTCAGAATCAGTATCGGGATGACCGCCCCCATCACGATATCGAGGACGAATTTCTTGAAACCCTTCATCGTAGCCACAGTGTAGCATGGCGGCGAATGCTAGCGGCGCGGATTCATCAGCGCAGCCAGGTCAGCCACCTGCGACGCGTGAGCCAGCGCGAATACCTCGTCGGACGCTTCGAGCTTCAGGTCGCCGCGTGGAATCAGCAGGTCTCCTTTGCGAATCACGGCAATGATGACGCACTGGCGCGGCAGGTCGAGTTCCGTGAGCGTCCTGCCGGCGGTCAGCGACGTGGGATGCACCTTCTCCTCGACAATCGAGTACTGGCCCTTGCGGAGCTTCAGCAGCGTCATCATGTCTCCGAGAGACATTTCCTCGGCAATGAGTTTAGCCAGAATTTCAGCCTGATTGAGCGCAACGTCGACGCCCATCTCCGGCGTGAACATCCAGGCGTTGTCGGGGTTGTTCACGCGCGCGATGGTGCGCGGCACGTTGAATTCAAAGCGCCCCAGTGTGGTGGCGACCAGATTGGCTTCGTCCTCGGCGGTGACCGCTGCCAGAACATTGGC
>JAKALH010000389.1 GCA_021813225.1 Chloroflexota bacterium | reverse complement strand
CGAGCGGCAGGCTCACCGCCGCGCGGATGGCCGCCAGCTTGGGCAGGTCGAGGTCGGTCGGCGTGTTGTAGGTGCCTGCGCCCAACTGCTCCTGCAGACGGATGCTGGCCGGGTTGGCCGCGCCCATCTGCACCGATACCTTCTGCACCAGTTCCGCCGGCAGTTCGCCGGCCTTCTTCATCTCGTTCACCGCCCACAGCAGCCCTTCGTCGGCCACCAGCACACTGCGGATGCCCAGGCTGCACGCGCGTTTGATGTCCTCGATGGCGTAGACCAGCTGGTCCATGCCGCGCTGGCGCGCGCCCAGGCTTCGCAGCCCTGCCTGCTGGGAGGGTTCTTGCCCGCCGCCGCCGTGATCTGCGCACCGGTCTCCTACGCCGCGCGCGGGCCGACGAACAGGCTCACCTCCACGCGCGCCTGCGCGCCCAGCCGGGCCATCTCGCGGATTTCGGCGTCGGTCAGCAGCAGGATGCCGCTGCCCTGGCTGACGCGGTGCACGCGCACGCGGCGGGCTTCGGCCTCGGCCAGCACGGCGGCCAGGGCGTTCGGCCCTTCCACGCTGGGAATCTCTACGCGGTACTGCGCGCCGTCGGGGAAGCGTTTGGGCGAATCCGGCAGGTCGTACAGGTCGCCGGGCGGCAGGCCCATTCGCTTCAGGAAGTCGCGTGTCGCCTGCATGTCACATCACCTCATTTTCAAGCGTCAGCGTCTGCCCATCGCTGAGCGTGGTGCTCACGCGCACGGTGTCTGCGGCCTGCAGCGTGAAGTTGTCCGGCGGCACGATGCCGGTGCCGGTCATCAGAAAGACGCCTTCGGGGAACTCCATCTCTTTGAACAGGTAATCCACCAGTTCCTCGAAGCGGCGTTTCATCTGCGTGATGTTCGTCTCGCCCTGGAAGACGGCCTGCCCGTTGCGCTCGATCTCGATGCGGATGGGCAGGCTGCGGAATTCGTCCGGCTCGGCCACGACGATGCCCGGCCCCAGCGCGCACGAGCCGTTGTAGATTTTGGCCTGCGGCAGGTACAGGGGATTGCTGCCCTCGATGTCGCGCGAGGACATGTCGTTGCCCAGCGTGAAGCCGACGATCTCTTTGCGCTGGTTCATCACCAGCACCAGTTCCGGCTCCGGCACGTTCCAACTGCTGTCCGCGCGGATGCGCACTGGCGTATCGGCGCCCACGCAGCGCCAGCCGATGGATTTGAGGAACAGTTCGGGGCGGTCGGCCTCGTATGCCATCTGGTATACGTCGCCCACTGTGGATTCGGTCTTGCGGGCGTCGCGGCTGCGCAGGTACGTGACACCGGCGGCCCACACTTCCTGGTCGGCCTCGATGGGCGGCAGGAGCGGTTCCTCGGCGGGGTCGTCGTGCGGCAGCGCGGCCAGCAGCGCGAGGATGCCGCCGCGCGGCATGGTCAGCAGCAGGGCCAGGTTAAAGCCCTCGGGCAGATACTTGCCTTGCAGCGCCCAGCGCGGGCCGATGAAGGTTTCGTGCATGGTGAGGTAAATCATGTGCATGCTCCCGGCCGGATCAACCGGCAAGTCTGGCTCAAACTTCTGGCGTTATCTTAACTCACGCCGGCGGGGATGTCCCGTGGGTAGGGGCTGACTGGTGGTGTCGGCTTATCGCTCAGGCAGGCAGCGGATGAATTTGCGCCTGACGCGCAGGCGAAATGTGCCGAGGGCGCTGGATCACCCTGGACGCCCGCCTGCGCGGGCGTGACGGAACCGGCCAGGGCCGGTTTGGGTCAGCCGCCGGATACATCTGGCGCTGCTCCATGCCGCAACAGCCATTCAACCGAAGCGGACTGCTTCATCGCGACAGTCAGCGCCATCGGCGTCATGGGCCGACCCAGGACGGGCGCATCCCAGCCGGGCTACTCCGCCACTTCCTCGATATGCACACCCGGCGGCAAAGGCTTCAGTGCCGCCATACGGCGCAGGTCGCCCACACACATCCGCGCACTTGATACTACAATGACCATCCTGAACCGTTGGCGCACATCCCGTCGCCGCCTCTTGCAACGGTTGGGGCTGTACTGATATGGAACAAACCCAGTTATCGTGGATCACGAATTTCATCTGGGGGATCGCCGATGATGTGTTGCGCGACCTGTACGTGCGCGGCAAGTATCGCGATGTGATCCTGCCCATGACCGTGTTGCGCCGCCTGGATGCGCTGCTCGAAGCAACCAAGCCGGCGGTGATCGACATGAAGACCGCGCTGGACAAGGCCGGCATCGCCAACCAGGACGCCGCGCTGAAGGCGGCGACCGGGCTTGGCTTCTACAACACGTCGTCGTTTACGCTGCGCGACCTGCGCGCCCGCGCCAACCAGCAGCAGCTTAAGGCCGATTTCGAGGCGTATCTGGACGGCTACTCGCCCAATGTGCAGGAGATACTCGACAATTTCGAGTTCCGCAATCAGATTCCGCGCCTGTCCAGGGCCGACGTGCTCAGCACGCTGATCGCGAAGTACCTCGACCCGGCCATCAACCTGAACCCGAATCCCGTGCTCAACGGCGACGGCTCGGTCAGGCTGCCCGGCCTCGACAACCACGCCATGGGCACGATCTTCGAGGAGCTGGTGCGCCGCTTCAACGAGGAGAACAACGAGGAGGCCGGCGAGCACTGGACCCCGCGCGATGCGGTCGAGCTGATGGCCAAGCTGATCTTCCTGCCCATCGCCGACCGGATCGAGTCCGGCACCTACCTGCTGTACGACGGCGCGTGCGGCACCGGCGGCATGCTCACCGTCGGCGAGGACACGCTGAAGAAACTCGCCGAGGCGCAGGGCAAGCAGGTCGCCACGCACCTGTACGGCCAGGAGATCAACGCCGAGACCTACGCCATCTGCAAGGCCGACCTGCTGCTGAAGGGCGAAGGCGAGGCCGCCGACAACATCGTGGGCGGCAGCGACAAGTCGACGCTGTCCAACGATGCCTTCAGCAACCGCGAGTTCGACTTCATGCTCTCGAATCCCCCTTACGGCAAGAGCTGGAAGAGCGACCTGGAGCGCATGGGCGGCAAGGACGGCATCAAAGACCCGCGCTTCATGATCGAGCACGCCGGCGACCCGGAGTATTCGCTGATCACGCGCTCCAGCGACGGCCAGATGCTGTTCCTCGCCAACATGCTGAGCAAGATGAAGCGCCAGACATCGCTGGGCAGCCGCATCGCCGAGGTGCACAACGGCTCGTCGCTGTTCACCGGCGACGCCGGGCAGGGCGAGAGCAACATCCGGCGCTGGATTATCGAAAACGACTGGCTGGACGCCATCGTGGCGCTGCCGCTGAACATGTTCTACAACACCGGCATCGCCACCTACATCTGGGTGCTTTCGAACCGCAAGGCCGAGCACCGGCGCGGCCGGGTGCAGCTCATCGACGCCACGCAGTGGTTCAAGCCCCTGCGGAAGAACATGGGGCAGAAGAACTGCGAGCTGTCGCCGGAGGACATCCAGCGCATCTGCGACACGTTCCTGGCTTTCCGGGAAAGCGAGCAATCCCGTATCTTCCCCAACGCAGCCTTCGGCTACTGGAAGGTGACCGTGGAGCGCCCGCTGCGCCTGAGCGTTGACCTGTCGGCGCAGGCGCGCGCGGCCTTTCGCGTCGCTTGCGCGGACGCCGATGCGGACGCAGAGCCGCTGGCGAACCTGGCCGACCGCCTGGCGGAGCGGTTGGGCGACGGGCCGCATGCCGAGTAC
>JAKALH010000388.1 GCA_021813225.1 Chloroflexota bacterium | reverse complement strand
ATCAATGAACACCAGCAAGGACAGGCCTCCGCCCGCCCTTCAAACCATTGGTGCGGCGATCCATCGATCTGCACCAGCTCGCCAAAACACGCCCGCCTTTCCCGTAACTGGTGCGCCACCATCTTACGGGCTTTGCGCGCTTTCCACAGTCCTTCCTCGATCATGATCTGGCGCACGCTTTCTACCGACAGCTTCAGTTTGTCTTTCTCGTTCAGCTTCTCGTGCGCCAGCGTCGGGCCAAACCCAACATATCGGGTCTTCAGTAAATCCAACGCCCGTCGTTTGACACGCTCTGTCAGCCGATTGTGGCCTGGCTGACCCCTCTGTTTGGAAACCAACCCTGCCGCCCCCTGCTCCCGGTACGTTTTCAGCAAGCGTTTGACTTGCCGGATTCCCAGGTTGAGTATCTGGCTGGCTTCCTTCTGGCTCATCTGTTTGTTATCCAACCGTGGCATGACTTCTAGTTTGTTCAGTTCTTTTGTGCTCATGATCAGTGTCGTGTCCACTTTCCGCCCCCTATAACGGGGGCACACCCGGTGTATATTTGTTGAAAGGGGACATTTCTACTTTGCGCAAAAGGGACATTCTAACTTTGGGCTAACAGCCCCAATTTTGCTGTGTTATCTGTCAGTCATGTCTGCTATGCGCTGGCGCAACGTTTCAATAATGGCTACGCCACTGGAAGTGCCCAGTCGCGACGCCCCCGCGTCCAGCATCTGCAGCGCCGTCGTCAGATCGCGAATGCCGCCGGCAGCCTTGACGCCCATCCGTGGCCCGACAACCTCGCGCATCAACTTCACGTCGGCGATGGTCGCGCCCGCAGGACCGAACCCGGTCGAAGTCTTGACAAAGTCTGCTCCGCACTCGTGCGCCGTGGAACAGACCAGCCGTTTTTCCTCGTCGGTCAAGTAGCAGGTTTCCAGGATGACCTTGCTGATGACGCCCGCAGCGCGGCAACGCTCCGCCATGCCGGCTATCTCGTCACGCACCAGATCCGTACGCCCGGACTGCAACGCGCGGATATTGATGACCATGTCGATTTCGCCGGCGCCATGCTGTATCGCATCATCGATTTCATAGTGCTTCACGGCGACCGTATTCTGGCCCAGCGGGAAACCGATAGCCGCTCCGGTTCGCACCGCTGTGCCTTTGAGCAGGCGTACGCAGGTCTCAACCTCAGCAGGGTTGATGGCAACCATCGCGAATCCGAACCGGGCGGCTTCACTGCAAAGCTTCTCGATGTCGTTCTGATTGCCGCTGGGTTTCAGGAACGTGTGGTCAATCACGGCGGCCAGCGTCTGTGGTGTCAATGGGTCAGGAATCATGGCATTACTTCATGGACTTCAGGAATGCATCAACCTCAAGTTGGGTCGGCAGCGCCGGTATCGCGCCTCGTCTGGTACAGGTGAGCGCCCCGACTGCGCTGGCGTATCGTAAGGCGTCCTCAACGATCTTCCGATCTACTTTTGCCAGCGAGCCTGATTTCTCACGTTCCGGCAGGAGACGGGCGATCATGGCTGCCATGAAGCCGTCGCCTGCGCCGGTGGTTTCGACAACCTGCACTGGAAATGCCGGCATCTCAATCCGGTAGCTGCCGTTTGTCGCCAGCGCCCCTTTCTCGCCGCGGCTGATGACGAGCAACTCGACTCCCTGATCCAGTATCGCCCTTATTCCATCATCAAGACTTTCTTGCCCGGTTGCGGTCAACCACTCTTCGCCGCTGACCTTGGCCATATGGCACTGCCGGAACTGGCCGAAGATGACCTCGTGCGCCATCTGCGCATCCGGCCACAGTGTGGGGCGATAGTTGGGGTCGTAGGTGATCATCAAACCGCGCTCGCGAGCAATCTGCAGCGCTTTACGCTGCGCCGATGCGGCCGGCTCGTTGATCAGGGATATCGAGCCGAAGTGGAAACAGCGCGCATCGCCAAACACCTGCCCATCGATATCTTCCGCGCTGATCAGCATATCAGCGCCTGGGTTGCGATAGAAGCATAAGTCTTTTCGCCCATCATCCCAGACGGCGACAAACACCGCAGTCGTGCGAGCCGCGCGATCCACGAACAGGAAACTTGTATCCACGCCGGTCACGCCGATGCTCTCGCGCAGATACTGTCCGAATGGATCATCACCGACTTTACCGACAAACCGCGTGTGCAGGCCCAGGCGCTGCAGTGCAACGGCGACGTTCGCTGGAGCGCCGCCGGGCGCCTTGGTAAACCCGGGAGCACGCGACAGCGAGATGTTGTCATGCGTCGAAACGAATTCGACCAGCAACTCACCCATGCAGACAACGTCAACCATATATGATGACTCCGGGCAACTTTTCTTGCATTGTTTGGCGAGGTCTTCGACTCCGCGCTCCGGCCGGGCGATACGGACTTCAGCGCTGACCGTCGTTACATCGCCCAGCCACCAGCGGCACAGGTCAATGGTGTGGCTGCCATGATCCTGGAACATGCCACCCAGTGTCATGCGTCTGGCCTGCCAGCCTTCGTCGCCGGTTCCGGGTATGTGCCAGGCGAACTCACAGCGCGCCTGAATCACCTCGCCCAGCTCTCCGGCCGTTTGAGCCATTCGCGAAAGCGGCGCCGCATCGGTTCGCTGTAGTCCCCGCAGGCCGGCTGCATCGATGTGGTGTTCTTGATCCACTCGCCGCAAATACCGGCCTGCACCTGGTATGCGACAACGCGGTCAAACAGACCGATTTGCTTCAGATGATTGATAAAGGCGCTCAGGAATCCACGCACGTCCTCGCACCATACCTCGGAAGCATACGACTGGTTCAATCCTCGTCCGTCTGATGCCAGTTCGCACTCTAGAGTTTAAATGCTATCTCAGAAACCGGAAAGCGTATGATGATGACGGCGCTGATCGGCGCTGGCCGGACTGACCCGGCATGCCGTTGATGAGGTGATTACGACCGCGGCAGGATATGGAGTTCGAGGCTTGGGTTCCAGGTCCGACCCTGTAATCTGGCACTTGGCTGCCATACGCCGCCTGCACTTGCCTTTACAATAGGCATCCACATGACCCGGCATAAACGAATAAGGATAGCTGTTCACAATGAGTAAGCCGACTGCCACAAGACGACCCTCCACCGATTTTCAGCCCCGCGTACGCCAGGATCTCCTGCGTGGAATCGACCTGATTGTCGACGCCGTTCGACCTACCCTCGGACCATTCCCGCGCTACGTAGGCGTGGAGCGCACATCACGGGATCGTGCGCCCGAACTACTCAGCGACGCCGGTACGCTGGTTCGCCGGATCATCCAGATTGGTGATGACGCTGCGGACGCCGGCGCGATGCTCATCCGCCAGGCTGTCTGGCAGGTCGGAGAGAGAGTGGGCGACGGCTCTGCCACAACCGCTGTCCTGGCACAGGCCATGCTTCATCATGCTTGTCGATCCGTCGTCGCAGGGGCTAACGCCATGCGCGTGCGCGACGGTATCCACATGGCGGTTGCGCCGGCCATTGACGCGATTCAGGCTCAGGCAGTGCCGGTGACGACCCAGAAGGCCCTTGCCCAGATTGCGCGCTCGCACTGTCATGACGCGGAACTGGCTGATATGCTCGGCGAGATTTACAGCATCATCGGTATGAGTGGATACGTCGATGTGCAACCCAGCAGCGGCCGCACGCTGGAGCGCGAATATGTCGAGGGCGCATTCTGGCGCACGGGCTGGATATCGTCTGTGTTTGGC
>JAKALH010000387.1 GCA_021813225.1 Chloroflexota bacterium | reverse complement strand
GGCAATAACAAATGGAAACAACCGGAAAATCGCCTGAGGAACTTGCCAGGCAGATATTCGCCCAACGAGCTGCATTTTATACGACCAGCGCCGAGCACAAGGACCCGCAGGTTCTGGCCCGGCTGGTGGCACTGGCAAAGCCATCGCCTCACTGGCACACATTGGATGTAGGCACCGGCACAGGACATACCGCGTTTGCAGTAGCACCATTAGTGGCAAGCGTCATTGGCACAGACCTGACACCGGAAATGCTGGCCGAGGCCAGGAAATTACAGACAGAATTAAGCATCGCTAACGTCGACTTTCGGCTGGCAGATGCACACCAGCTTCCATTCGAGAACGGCGTATTCGACCTGGTGACATCTCGCCGTGCTCCGCATCATTTCTCCGATATCAACCTCGCATTGCGGGAGATGCGGCGTGTACTGAAACCCGGCGGGCGTCTGGTCATCGACGACCGCAGTGTGCCGGAAGACGACGATATCGACACGATCATGAACCAGTTGGACTGGTATCATGACCAGTCGCACGTGCGGGAATACCGTCCCAGCGAATGGCGCCGCATGCTTGAGGAGTCCGATTTCCGTGCAGAGGTCATCGACCCCTATGTGCAGAACCGGCCTGTTTCCACTCTGACCAGGAATGTAGACGCGGCAAATACAGCTTGCATACATACACGCCTGGAAAGCCTGACCGAAGAACAGCGCCGCCACTTCGGCCTGAAGCCGGTCGACGGTGTGCTGCACTTGAACCACTGGTATGTGCTGCTATCGGCGATTGCATTAGCGGATTGACGCGGCTTGAATCGAGGTAAATGATGGCGCATGTCAATAGAGTATAGAGGAAGGTCACATGGGCAGTACTTCGCAACAGCACCGCGATATCGCCGCCAGACAGGGACCGGTGCGCGTAGCCATCATCACGGTCAGCGATACGCGCACACGCGCCAATGACAGCGGCGGCGACCTCATCGAGCAGCGTGTAACGAGTCAGGGGCATCTGGTCGTTTTCCGCACCATCGTCAAGGATGAGCCTGACCAGATCGGCAGCCTTCTCGATCAGATCGTAGACGGGACCGATGCGCGTCTGCTTCTCTTTACCGGGGGCACCGGCATTGCGCCGCGCGATACGACCTATGATGTGCTCGCACGCAAGCTGGAGAAGCCGATGCCGGGCTTCGGCGAATTGTTCCGCATGCTCAGTTTTTCCGAGGTGGGTGCCGCGGCGATGCTCTCGCGCGCCACAGCCGGCACCTATCGCGGTTGTGTGGTGGTTTCAATGCCCGGTTCGCCCAATGCCGTACAGGTTGCCATGGACAGGCTGATCATGCCCGAAATCCAGCATCTTGCCTGGGAAGTCGCCCGCTGAGCGGCATCGCGCTAGATTTTCAACTGCTTCCAGCGTCCGCGTTTGTACATGAAGTACATGATGGCCGATCGGCCCGCCCAGTCGATTGCGGTTCCCAACCATACCCCGGCCAGCCCCAGACCCAGCAGAATCGCCAGCAGATATACGGTGGTGATCCGGAAAAAGGTCACGCCGACCAGCGATACGAGCATGGGTGATCGCGTATCGCCGGCGCCGCGCAGCGCACCGCCGAATATGTTCTGCAGCGCGATGAAAGGCTGTTCCAGCGCCGACAACTGCACAGCCATTGTCGCCAGCCCCAGGATCTGCGATGAAGCGCCAAAGGCCTTTGCAATGGCGCCGCCGAACAGCACAGCGCTCATGCCCGTTCCCAGCATGACGCAGATCGCCAGTATCGCGCTGCGCCGTGTCGCGAGTTCAGCGATAGGAATATTCTTTGCGCCAAGCGCCTGCCCGACAATAGCGGTAGTCGCTACGGAAAGCCCGAAAGCCGGCAGGAATGCCAGTGATTCAATCGTATTGGCAATCTGATTGGCGGCCACCACATCAGTTCCCAGACTGGCCACAATGCCGATGAAGGTGATGAAGCCGACGCGCTGGATCAGGCTGTCGATAATGCTCGGCACGGCAATACGCAAAATACGCACCACATCCTGCCAGGCCCACACCGCCATCTCACGAAGCGACACCCGAAGTTTGCTCAGTCCTTTAACCATGACCACCAGCGCCATCACGCCGCCGATGGTGCGCGCCAGCGACGTCGCCGTTCCGGCTCCGGCTATTTTCAACGCCGGAATCGGTCCCAGGCCGAATATCAACACAACCGCGAAGACGATATTCAGCAGGTTCATGATCAGGGTGATATACATCGGCGTTCGTGTATCGCCTGTTGCCCGCATCACGCCCGTCATCACCTGCAGAGGGAATGATGCGACTGAAGTAGCCAGGATGAGTTCGATATAGAGCGTCCCCTGGCGGATGACCTCTGGATCGCCGATCACCAGCGTCATAAAAGTATGCGTCAACGGCATCAGGATGACCATGCACAGCAATGCGAATGCGACAGCCAGCGACACCGACTGGCCGCTCATGCGGCGTGCCTGCGCCAGGTCGCGCTCGCCGAAGGCGCGGGCGACCAGTGCCATCGACCCGATGGACAGCGCCTGAAACAGCCCGTTTGCAATGAACAGGTACGATCCGCCGATGCCGACCGCCGCCAGTGCCGCCGGGTCGTTCAGATGACCTATCAGAAATGTATCGGAGATAAAGACTGCTGAGACAAGCAGGTTCTCGAGAACCGATGGTATTGCGAGTGATATGATCGTACGGTTCAACGATTCGGGCTTTACATCGCCCAGCGTTGCGACAGCGGCGGTTGTCTGTGCCAATGCATCAACTCTCTTCACGGAGTCTGGTCAGAATAGCGGTATTGTACTTTGGGAAGGAGCTTAAATGGATACTCCGATTCTGCGTATCGATTACAAGCCGCACATACCCGCCAGGACCGATTACGGTATCGGCATCATCGGTTGCGGGGGCATTGTCAACTACGCACACCTGCCTGCCTACAAGGCCCACCGCCTCAACGTCCTGGCCTGCTACGATATACGCACGGAAGCGGCGCGCAAGACCGCCCAGGAGCACCACATCCCGGCAGTGTATGACAATCTGGACGCCTTGCTGGCCGACGAGAAAATCGATATCGTCGACATCGCCGTGCAGCCACAGGCGCAGCCGGAGATCGCCGTCAAAGCGCTGCAGGCCGGCAAACATCTGCTGTGTCAGAAGCCCCTGGCAGTCAGCTATGAAGACGCGCTGGTGATTGTCGATGCGGCGCGACGCACCGGGCGCAAAGTAGCCGTCAACCAGCAGATGCGCTGGGACTCCGGCATCGCCGCAGCGAAGGACCTGATTTCGCGCGGGTTCATCGGCCAGCCGACGGACGCGCAGATCCAGGTGTCGGCCAGCACGCCGTGGCATATGTGGTCGTGGCTGGCGCAGTCGCCCCGCCTGGAAGTTCAGTTTCACAGCATCCATTATCTGGACTCGCTGCGGCACCTGTTTGGCGATCCGGAATGGGTGACCAGCCGGCACACCCGCTACCCGCTGCAGCAGGCCAGAGCCGAAACCAAAACGGTGACCGTTCTGGATTACCCGTCCGGCATGCAGGCGCTTGTGGCTGTGAATCACTACGATGAGAGCGGCGACAACTACGCCGAATTCCGGTTCCTGGGCACCGCGGGCCTGATAAAGGGCACCATCGGCCTGATGTATAACTACCCTGCCGGCCGCGTGGATACCCTGCAGGCGCATTCGAAGTCGTTCGCGCCAGATATCTGG
>JAKALH010000386.1 GCA_021813225.1 Chloroflexota bacterium | reverse complement strand
CAGGCTGGCCTGGCCACGCTGTTTGCGCCGCGTTCGGGGCGCATCGCCATCATCGACGGCACCGGCAACCTCGTCATCATGGATCAGACCGGCGGCGCGATTGTCAACATCACGCGCGATGCGGTCATCGATGCCACCAGCGTGCCCACCGGCAGCGTCAGCAATGGCCTGACGAACACCTACCACTGGCCGGTCTGGTCGCCGGACGCCTCACATATCGCATTCGTCGAGGTGATGGCGCAGAATCCCACCGCCAGCCGCATTATCGAAGTGGGCGCTTCAGCCGTCATGGTTCAGCACGGGCCGGCCAGCATCATGGTGGAACAGTCATCCGACGGGCGCACCGTACAGGTGCCGGTGACCGAGACAGCGAGCATCGTCCAGCAGCCCAGCCGCGTCATCATCGAGCAGGGCGGCAACAGCGGCTCCATCGTATCCAGCGCCATCTATACCGCGCGCACCGACGGCACAGGTCCCCTGCAGGAAGTCTATCAATCCAGCCGCTGGGCCATCGGCTATCTGAACTGGTCGCCCGATAATTCGCAACTTGCATTTCTGGGCCAGACCGGCGACCAGCAGGCCTCGCTGGAACTGGTGAGCGCCGCCAGCGGCAAGCCGCGCATCCTGGCCTCCGGCATATCCGCATCATGGGACTGGCGCCCGGACGGCAAATCGCTGGTGGCCAAGATAGAAAACCAGCTTTCTGCAAGCGCCGCCAATCTGGGTGTCTGGGATGCGCAATCCGGCCAGTCGATTTCGACCATCGCCCGGCAGACGCGGCTCCCGTTCGGCACGCCGGCCTTCTCATCGGACGGCAACGCCATCCTGTTGACCGTGAAGTCGAACGGCCAGAACTACCTGGCGCTGGCCGACAGCCAGGGCAATATCAAGCGCCAACTGGTTCCCATCGACGGCATCGTGAAATTCAGTTGGTCGCCCGTAACGGCGCAAGTGGCTTATATCGTTCTGCCCAACACCAGCACGGCTGGCGCAAGCGCCGGTACTGACACGGGCGGCGCCCTGCACCTGCTGGACGTAAACAGCGGTCAGGACAAAGTGCTGTCGCAGATGCCGGTAAGCGCTTTCTTCTGGTCGCCGGACGGTCAGCGTCTGGCCACCTTCAGCCCGCTGCGGGCCAACCAGATAGCGCGGGATTTTCCGGGCATCGACCTGACGGACAACCAGCCGGCCAGCGTCCTGATGATGCAGACGATCGAGGTTGCCACCGGCGCGTACCGCCAGTTGTTTTACCTGGAGCCCAGCACCGGGTTCGCCCGCCTGCTCAGCCAGTTCGACCGCTTCAGCCGGGCGATGAACATCTGGTCGCCGGACAGTCACTCGCTGGTGTTTTCGGTGACGTTCAACAGCGGGCAGGGTAATGTGGATTACATCGTCGAGACGGAAGCCACCGGCAGTCTGGAGCCGCGCGTGATTGCCAAAGGCAGCCTGGCGGTGTGGTCGCCGCGTTAGGCCTGCCAGCGGTAGTTGACCATCTCGCACACATGCCGCGCGCCCTGCAGATGCAGTTCCTGCTTCAGCACGATACCATGCTCGTCAGTCCAGAACGTGGTTTTCAGGTGCGGCGCAGCCGTTTCTGAGATCGAATATTGCCGGCCCAGCGGTTTGATGGGGTCTTCGCGCTGCTCCTCCGCAGAATCGTAGCTGTAGACCTGCTCCACGTTCACGGGCACCAGTGTCGGCAGCGACAGCACGATGGAATTAAAGGTGGCGAGGCTGCCCTGCTCCGGTTTATACCGCTGCAGCACGACGTAGTTGGACAGCGCCGAAGCAAAGTCCAGATGTGTGCCGCTTTCGAACGGCACCTGCACCTGTGTCACAGACTTTTTGCCCGCCGCTGGCGCGGTTGCCGAGGCCGGCGCCGCCGGATGGTGCGCCGCCGCGCCGGCTTTGCTGCGCTGCTTCCACCGGCTGCGCAACTGGTCTTCTTCATTCAGGTGCTGATCGGTGAGTTCGACACTCAGCACGCCGTCAGCGGGAATGCAGGTCGCCATGCGGCGATTGGCGCCGATATCCAGTTGAACCCACATTCCCTGCGTGTTCCAGTGATCGTCCACATCCACCTGGATGCGCTGCTCGTGAGCCAGAGGCCACTTCTGGTCGATCTCGGTCATCACGCGGAAGCCGCTGTTCAACAGGGCGAAGAGACTCCACACTTCCTCGCCGATCTCGCGGCCGTCGCGCGTCAGGCGGTACACGCCGTGCGCCAGCCGGCGCGCAATGCGGATGGACTGGTCCGTGGAATACTCAAAATCACTGGGAGACTGACCCACAGTGAGTTGGCTCATGAGGGATATTCTAATGCACGCGCCGCGGGGCTATAAAAACACCTGACAGGTCTTTAGGACCTGTCAGGTGTCAAGCTTATGCCGGGCATGATCAGTCGTCTCTGCCGAGCGACTGCAGGAATTCGTCGTTGTTCTTCGTCTTGGAGAAGCGCGACAGAAAGGCTTCCATGGCATTGGCAATATCGTAGCCGGCGCCCTGCGGCTGCGGGGTCGTCAACTGGTTCAACATGCGGCGCATGAGATAGGTGCGCTGCACGGCCTTGTCGCCCAGCAGCAGTTCGTCGCGGCGGGTGCCGCTGCGCTCGATGTCGATGGCCGGGAAGATGCGCCGGTCTGCCAGCTTGCGCAGCAGGTGCAATTCCATGTTGCCGGTGCCTTTGAATTCCTCGTAGATGATGTCGTCCATGCGGCTGCCCGTGTCAACCAGCACGGTGGCGATGATGGTCAGGCTGCCGCCTTCCTCGATGTTGCGGGCCGCGCCGAAGAACGCCTTGGGCGGATACAGCGCCGCGGGGTCGATGCCGCCGGACAGCGTGCGCCCGCTGGAGGTGACCGTCAGGTTATAGGCGCGGCTGAGGCGGGTCAGCGAGTCCATCAGGATGACCACGTCGCGGCCGCATTCGACCAGTCGCTTGGCGCGCGCCAGCACCATCTCGGCGACGCGCACGTGGTTCTGCACAGGCTCATCGAAGGTGCTCGATACCACTTCGGCGTCCACCGAGCGATCCATATCGGTGGCCTCTTCGGGGCGCTCGGCGATCAGCGCCACCATCAGATGCGCCTCGCGATAGCGCGCGCTGATGCCGTTGGCGATGTCTTTGATGATGGTGGTCTTGCCGACCTTGGGCGGCGCGACGATCAGGCCGCGCTGGCCTTTGCCGATTGGCGACACGAGGTTCAGCAGGCGGGTGCTGAGTTTGTTGCCGCTTTCCAGGTTGTAAATGTGATCCGGGAAAATGGGCGTGAGTTTCTCGAAGTGCGGACGATTCTTGGCGGCTTCAGGGTCCTGGCCGTTGACGGCTTCGACGCGCAGCAGGCTGAAGTATTTCTCGCCGTCCTTGGGCGGGCGCACCTGGCCGATGACCATGTCGCCGGTGCGCAGGCCGAAGCGCTTGATCTGCGAAGGCGAAACATAGATGTCGTCCGGGCCGGGCAGATAATGCTCCGCGCGCAGAAAACCGATATTGTCGTCCACGACATCCAGCACGCCGCCGCGCAGTTCCAGCCCCTGTTTCTCGGCCTGCGCCTGCAGCAGGCGGATGATCAGGTCATCTTTCTTCAGGCGGCTATAGCCTGACACGGCCATCTCGCGCGCGCGCTCGCGCAGGTCGGTCAGGGTTTCCGCATCCAATTGCGCCATGTCGATCATATTGCGGCGCTGCTGGCGTTGATTCTGCTGGCTCTGC
>JAKALH010000385.1 GCA_021813225.1 Chloroflexota bacterium | reverse complement strand
CCAGTTCACTCCCGACATGCTCCCGGCGGATGTGACCGGCACCTCGATCTACAACCAGAAGACCGGCGAGTTCGAGTTCCGCCCCGGACCGATCATGGCGCAGATCGTGCTGGCGGATGAGATCAATCGCGCCACCCCCAAGACGCAGGCCGCCCTGCTTGAGGCGATGGAAGAGCGCCAGGTCACCGTCGACGGCGTGACCCACACGCTCGACCAGCCGTTCCTGGTGCTGGCCACGCAGAACCCTATCGAATACGAAGGCACCTTCCCGCTGCCCGAGGCGCAACTCGACCGCTTCCTGATGCGCATCTCGCTGGGTTATCCGTCATCCGAACAGCAGATTGCGATTCTGGACGCGCAGCAGTTCGCGCACCCTATTGACGTCATCGCCCAGGTCACCACCACGAACGATCTGCTCGCCATGCAGGAACAGTTGAAGTCCGTGTACGTGGACAACCTGATCAAGCAGTACATTGTGCAGATCATCGACCGCACGCGCATCCATGCGGACGTGTACCTGGGCGCCAGCCCGCGCGGGGCGCTGGCCTTGTACCGCACCGCGCAGGCGCGCGCGGCCGTGCACGGCCGCGACTATGTGATTCCCGACGACATCAAAGCGCTGGCGCGCGTCACGCTCGGCCACCGCGTCATCATCAGCCCGTCCGCCCGCATCAAGGACAGCAACGCCAACAGCATCCTCGACGAAATCCTGCGCAGCACGCCGGTGCCGGGCACCAAGGTCAGAGCCTAGCCGGGCGGCGCGGAACGATGAGCCGTTATCGCGTCATCCTGCTGCTGTTCATCATCACGCTGGCAGGCGCTCTGTACAGCGGCAGGGCGCTGTGGTGGAGCTTCGCCGGAGCGCTGTTCGCGCTGCTCATCGTGGCCGTGCTGTGGGCGTGGCTGGGCGTGAACTGGCTGCGCATCGGCCGGCGCACGCTCACGCGCACCGCGCAGGTCGGGCAGATGCTCAACGAGGAGTTCGTGCTGCACAACCTCAGCTCGATCCCCAAGTTGTGGGTGGAGGTGCGCGACTTCTCCAACCTGCCGGGGCATTATGCCAGCCGGGTGATCGGCTGGACGGGCGGGAACCAGTGGCGTGGCTGGAAGGTCTCGACATATTGCACGCAGCGCGGGCGCTACTCGCTCGGCCCGTTGCGCGTGCGCAGCGGCGACCCACTGGGCATTTATCAGATGGACCGCCGCATCGACAAAGTCAGCAGCATCCTGGTCTATCCCGCCACATGGGACTTCGCCGAGTTCCCGCTGCCGGCGGGCTACCTGCCGGGCGGCGAATCGCTGCGCCGGCGCACGCATTTCGTCACCACCAACGCCGCCGGCGTGCGCGACTATACCAATGGCGACGTCATCAACCGCATCCACTGGCCGCTCAGCGTCAAGCGCCAGCGCCTGACCGTCAAAGAGTTCGAGCTGGACCCGATGTCCGAAATCTGGGTCATGCTCGATCTGGAGCGCAACGCGCAATCGCGCATTGGCTTCCCGAATGCCGACGGCGCCGCCGCGATGATCTCCGGCGGGACGGCCATCAGCCTGCCGCCGCGCACCGAGGAATACGCCATCTCGATGGCGGCTTCGGTCGCCCGGCACTTCCTGCGCCAGAACCGTCCCATCGGTTTCCTGACTTACAGCCATCACCGCGAAGTCATCAGCAGCGACCGCGGCGAGCGGCAGATCAACAAGATCATGGAATTGCTGGCGGTGCTGCAGGCGGATGGGGCGGTGCCGTTCGCGCGCGTGCTGCGCGCCGAGGCCGCCGTGCTGCCGCGCGGCACCACGGTTATCGCCATCTCCTCATCGCCCGACGTGGATTGGGCGCTGGCCGTGCAGCAGATGGTGCGCAGCGGCCAGCGCGTCGTCGCCATCGTCATCGACGGCGAATCTTTCGGCGATCCGCTGCCGTCTGCGCCGGTCATCGGCACGCTGGTCGAGGCCGGCGCGGTGGTGCGCGTCGTCAGATGCGGCGAATCGCTGGCCGAAGCGATTGGAAAGCCGATCGACTGACCGGCGACGCCGTCAGATGGCCGTAGCCGACGGTTCAGGCCCGGATTGCGACAGCAGGTCGCCGATCGGGCGCAGGCTCAGCCACCACTGTTCTTTCGGGCGCAGGGCGGCCATGTCGACGGTGCGCGGCATGTCTTCGATGCTCGTGATCTTGACATGACCATCGCGCAGCCCGATAAACGCGCTGGCGCTGCCGCCCTGCTCGCCCTCTTCGCCCAGGAATTCCACACAACGCGCCGCCAGCCGGGTAGCCTGGATGCGGTCGAACGGCGAGGGATCGCCGCCCTGCTGCAGGTGGCCCAGGATGGCCGGGCGCACGTCGAACAGCCTGCGGCCTTCCTCCTCGAACAGGGCGCACATGAAATCGGTGGTGTACAGCGGGTTGGCCTGCTCGTTGCGGATGACCAGGCTCAGGCGCTTGCCCTGCTGGAAGCTTTTGATCATCTCGGTCAGGTCGCGCTGTAAATCCTTCAGCCGCACGCCTTCTTCGTGCAGGTAGACGCGCTCCGCGCCGGTGGCCAGGCCGCTCATCAGCGCCAGGTAGCCGCAGTAGCGCCCCATCACCTCGACGACGAAACAGCGCCGGGCCGCCACCGCGGACTGCTTGATCTTGTCGACGGCCTCGACGATGCTGTTCAGCGCCGTATCCGCGCCGATGCTCAACTCGGAGCAGGATAAGTTGTTGTCGATGGTGGCGGGCAGCCCGATAGTGGGGATGTTGAAGGCTGGGAACTGCAGGCGCTCGTTATACAGCTTCAGCGCCGCCTCGTAGGCGGCCCAGCCGCCGATGATCAGCAGCCCCTCGATGCTGTGAGTCTCGATCATGCGCGCCGCCGCGTACAGATCGGCGCCGCTGGGAACCCGCCGGCTGGTGCCCAGCAGCGAGCCGCCCATTGGCCCCCAGCCCGACACGCTCATCCAGCCGAACTCCTCGATCTCGCCGCGCATCAGCCCCTCGAAGCCGTTGTGAACGGCCAGCACGGTATGGCCGGCATCCAGCGCCAGGCGCGTGGCGGCGCGCACGGCGGTGTTCATGCCCGGCGTGGGCGCGCCGGCGGTGAGGATGGCCAGCCGCATCAGCCGGCGGCCCGGCTTGGGCGGGTGCGGCAGCGCGCGCACCATCGTGCGCAGCGTGCGGAAGGCTTCCTTAAAGCTGCCGCCGCGCAGCTCCAGCGCGCGCTCATAGTCGTGCGCGGCGATGGCCTCGGTAACGGCGTGCGTCTGCCCCACGCACTCCATCAGCGGGCGGCTGCGCACGCGGTTGTAGTGCATACCGATCAGTTGGGGTTCGCGCTCCGGCGTGGCCGACAGCAGTTCTTCGACGGCGGCATGCCCGATGAGCGTGCTCATCCAGCGGTCGAAGGCGCTGGGGGCGCCGCCGCGCTGGATGTGCCCCAGGATGGTGACGCGCACATCCTCGCCCAGGCGCTGCTCCAGCGCCTGGCGCACCTGCTCGCTGCTGATCGGGTTGCCGTTGCGGTCGCGCGCGCCTTCCGCCACCACAATGATGCTGTCGCGGCGGCCGGCTTTGCGGCCGGCAGCCACCACCTCGCACATCGTACTCTCCCAGTCGTCGGAATCGGGCGGGCTTTCGGGAATCAACACCCAGTCGGCCCCGCCGGCAATGGCGCTCATCAGCGCCAGATACCCGCAGTTGCGCCCCATCACTTCTACCACGAAGGCGCGCTGGTGG
>JAKALH010000017.1 GCA_021813225.1 Chloroflexota bacterium | reverse complement strand
CGGACGCCAATTACGCTTTCAGCGTCAGTGTGCTGGGGCGCAACGCCGAAGTCCTGGGCAACCTGAATGTCGAACCGGCGCGCGGCAACTACCCCAGCAGCAACTGGAACCCCGGCGATACATTCGACGACGACTACTATGTGCTGCTCGAAAAACCATGCGCCAGCCTGCCCGCCCTCGGACAGGTCAGTGTATCGATGTATGCATACCAGCCCACGGGCGGCGGTCCGGCGACAATGAGCATGACGCGGCAGCTACAGGCTTTTGACGGCGCCGGGCGGCCTGTTTCCCCGATCATCGGACGCTTCCGCATCGACGCCCCGGCGAACCCGATCCCGGTCTTCTGGCAGCCCCCGCTGGCGATGTTCGACCAGATCGCTCTGCGCAACGTGTCCATGCCAGCGCAGGCTCATGCGGGGGCTATCGTCACCGCTACGCTAACCTACGAGACCTGGCAGAGCGGCAACCCATCCGGCAGCAATTTCGTTCACCTGCTCGACGCCAAAGGCAATTCCATCGCCCAGGACGACCACGCCCCGCTGAGCGGCAGCTACCCTACCGATATGTGGCAGGCCGGTGAATGCGTCTCAGATTCCTTTACCCTGCAGATACCCGTCACCGCAACCGGAACGCTGCGCGCCGTCACCGGTTTTTACACTCCAGATGGAAGGCGCTTCAGCACGGGCACCGTCGATAATCTGGCCCCGATCGGCCAGATCGACATCACACCGTAATATGAGCCGCAGTGCGACCGCACAACCCGCAGCTACCGCCGTTGATCAGACCCTGTACACACGATGGCGGCTCGCCATCCTGCTGGTCTTCGTGGCGCTGGGGATCATCTATTCTTTCGCGACGCCAATGCTGGAGAAGAACGACGAGGAAAGCCACACCTGGTTCGTGCGGCACCTGGCGAACGGAGGCGGCCTGCCGATTCAGGCGCCCGGCTCGCCGGATGCGCCATTGCACCGCGAGGGCAGCCAGCCGCCCCTGTATTACGCGCTGGCCGCACTGGTATGGCGGCAATTCGACACCAGCGATTTCGCCGCCGAAATGCAGCCGAACGCTTCGCCCTCATTCAATCCCTATGGGCTTGGGAACAAAAACCTGCTGATCATCACGCCGGAGAAGCGCGCTTTCAACTATCGAGGCACGACGCTGGCGGCGCTGGCGCTGCGCCTGCTCGGCATCGTCCCCGGCGGCGTCGCCATCTGGTTCACCTATGCCATCGCATATCTGTTGGCGCGCAATGGCCGAACCGCCCTGCTGGCGATGAGCCTGACCGCCTTCAATCCCATGTTCATCACGGTGGTCAGCGCAGTCGGCAACGATGGGCTGGTGATTGCAGTCTCTACCGTGGGGCTGTACGTGTTGCTTAAAATGCTCCTCGACGGCATCACGACCAGACGACTGATTGCGACCGGCGTCATCCTGGCGGCGGCCAGTCTGTGCAAGGTCAGCGGGCTGCTGCTGCTTCCCGTCGCCGCTCTGGTTGTGGTCAGCCGAGAGTTCTTCGTGCCGTCTCAAACCGGCAGGCCGCTGGCGCATCGGCTGGCGACAATCATCCGGCAAGGCAGTGTGCTGGCGATAATCTGGCTGGCGCTGGCAGGCTGGTGGTACGCGCGGAATCTGTATCTTTACAACGATCTGACAGGCACATCGATCATGGCGCAGATGATGACGCCGCGCAACTTCACGCTCGCCCAGGCGCTCGGCGAGTTCACCGGCTTCCGCATGTCTTATATCGCGATGTTCGGCCAGTTTGCGCTGCCTGCCGACGATATTGTGTACACATTCTTCGATGCCGTCGTCATTGTGGCCGGCCTCGGCTTGCTGCTCGCTCTGGGCAGATGCCTGGCCGGCAAACAAGGCGGCCGCGCCGGCGCCGCAGACGATACACCTGTAAATCTTCGCTTGAGGATACTGGGCGGCACGCTGCTGGCGCTGCACGCCGCCATTATGCTTGTCAGCATCGTGCGCTGGACGATGATGACGCCCGCATCGCATGGCCGGCTGCTGTTTCCCGCTATCGCCAGCATATCAACATTGATGGCGATCGGTTTGATGGCGTTCGATTTTCTAACGCCGGTTCGCCTGCGCAGGACGCCGGGGCTGATCAACGCTATTGTCGTGCTGCCGCTTGCAGTTGTCTCGGTGGCTGCACCCTGGCGATACATCATCCCCGGGTACACGCCGCCGGTGTTGACCGCCATGCCCGCCGGCATCGCGCCGGTGACGCAGCACATGGGCGCGCTGGCCGACCTGCTGGGATTCCAGATGACGCCGCGCAACGTCCACCCCGGCGGGCGTGTTGTGATCACGGCGGTTCTGCGCGCCAAGAGCGTGCCGCGGGATAACTACCTGCTGGTCGTGAAGCTTTACGGACGCGACGATGTGCAACTGGTGCGTTTTGATACTTACACAGGCGGCGGTCTATTACCCAGCAGCCAGTGGCAGGTCGGTGAGATGTGGAAGGATGAAGTCGAACTGACCGTGCCACTGACGGCGACGGCGCCGGCCATCCTGCGCGCGCAGTTCGACCTGTATAACCGCGGCTCCGGCGATCTGATTCAGAGTACCGACGCGACCGGCAAAGCCGGTTCGCCGCTGTTCGATGGAAGCACGCTGCTGCCGCCGATAGACGATGGACGACCGCCTGCGAGCGCTGCATTGGCGCGTTTTGGCGATATCGGTTCCGTGGAATCGTTCACCCGCAGCCCTGCTACACCGGGACAGCCGATGACGGTGACGCTGGTATGGCGTACGCTGAAGTCCGCCGACCGCGATTACACCGTTTTCGTGCATCTGCTCGACGCCAGCGGCCGGCAGGTCGCGCAGCACGATGGCCCGCCCGATGGGGGGAACTTCACCACATCGCGCTGGAGCGGCGGCGTCGTCTTCTCTGATGCGCATCCGTTGGCACTACCGGTAAACCTGCCGGCTGGCGCTTATACACTGGTCGCCGGAATGTACGATCCGGCCAGCGGGCAGAGGGTGGTCGCATTCGGCCCTGACAATTCCGAACTGCGCGATCGGTTGCTGGTTCTGGAGCAGGTTACCGTCAGGTAGTTTTATACTTGCGTTGCTTATTCGAGTCGCCATTTTTGTGGAGGTCGTCAAAAGATAGATCATGAGTACGTTATTTACGACAGTTCGTGACACGCTTCGGTACAAAGGCCGGGAAGGCCAGTGGTTGTGGGTGCTGCACCGCATCAGTGGGCTTGGAATCCTCTTCTATCTCATACTGCATATTTACGATATGTCATTGGCGTACTTCAACGTGCCGGTCCACGAGCAGTTGATGGCCCTGTTCAAGACGCCGGTGTTCTCCGCGCTTGAAATGGTGCTGGCGGCGCTGCTGGTCTTTCACGCCGTGAATGGCGTGCGAGTGGCGCTGCTCGACCTGCGCCCCGCATTGTGGGCCAGGCAGCAACTCGCCACGCGCCTGGCGCTGATCATCACTGTGGTTATCGCCGCGCCGACAATCATCATCATGCTCATCTACACCATCAATGCCCACCTGAGCGCGGCTGCGACGACCGCCATCCGCTGATACAGGAGATGCTGAAATGACAACTGCAGGTTCTACGACGGTCCATAGCGTCAACAGGCGGACAGTGCGACCGGTCGCACCGCCGCGCAACGGTTTCGAGCGCGCCGCCTGGGTGTTCATGCGTTACAGCGGGCTGGTGCTGGTCTTCCTCGCGCTCAGCCACTGGGGTTTCCAGCACATTTTCAACAGCGTGCAGAATCTCACCCTGGAATCCACCGCCGGCCGCTGGGGAGTGACGGGACAGATCGCCACTTTGCAGATCTGGTTCTGGCGCGTCTACTACGGATTACTGCTGGGACTGGCCATGTTGCACGGCCTTAACGGTCTGCGCCAGGTGGTTTATGATTACATGCACTTCAAGCCTCTATACTGGGGGTTCATGACCGTATCCACGCTGCTGATCGTCGCGGTATCCGCTGCCGGCATCGCGGCGCTGTTTCTGGGCGTCAATATCGCAGCCGTCGGCGGGGCAGCCGTGCGATGATCACGCCGTATACTTCGTTGTCGAGGTCTAAAGAATCATGGCTCAATATCATCAGTTCGACGCGCTGGTCATAGGCGCCGGCGGGTCAGGCCTGATGTCGGCGCTGTACGCCAGCAAATCGGTCAACACCGCCGTCATCAGCAAGCTCTACCCGACGCGCTCCCACACCGGTGCGGCACAGGGCGGCATCAGCGCCGCGCTGGGCAACATGGAACCAGACAAATGGGAATGGCACGCCTATGACACCATCAAAGGCGGCGACTTCCTGTGCGATCAGGACGCCGTCGATATCCTGTGCAAAGAGGCCATCCACGCGGTAATCGACCTGGAGCATATGGGGCTGCCTTTCGACCGCACGCCCGATGGGAAGATATCGCAGCGCCGCTTTGGAGGCCATACCAACAACGAAACGAAGAAGCCCGTCATGCGCGCCTGCCACGCGGCTGACCGCACCGGACACATGATTCTGCAGACGCTGTACCAGCAGTGCATCAAGAACAACGTGCGTTTCTTCGACGAGTTCCAGATGGTTGACATGATCACGGTCGACGGCGCATGCCGCGGCATCGTCGCCGTCGAACTGAATACCGGCGAACTGCACGTCTTTCACGCCAAGGCCGTCATGCTGGCTACCGGCGGGTTCGGCAAGGTCTGGAAGATTACATCGAATGCGCACTCGCTGACCGGCGACGGCCCGGCGATCATTCTGCGCAAGAGCCTGCCGCTGGAAGACATGGAGTTCTACCAGTTCCACCCGACCGGCATCTACAAGATGGGCATCCTGCTCAGTGAAGCCGCGCGCGGCGAAGGCGCGGTGTTCATCAACGACAAGGGCGAGCGGTTCATGGAACGCTATGCGCCGACGATGAAAGACCTGGCCTCGCGCGATGTGTGCAGCCGCAGCATCTATAAAGAAGTGCGCGCCGGCAACGGCATCGGCGGCAAGGACTACGTCTATCTGGATTTCCGCCCCGACCGCATCAACAAGTATCTGGAGGCGGACGGCAGTTCGCGGCGCGTCGATGCCGAGTACATTGAGACGCGCCTGCCCGACATCATCGAATTCGTGCGCGTTTACATGGGTATTGACCCGATCACCGAACCGGTGCCCATCCAGCCGACCGCGCATTACGCCATGGGCGGCATCCCGACCGACCTGGATGCGCGTGTACTCGCCGATGAAAAGGGGACGGTTGTCGAAGGCCTGTATGCGGCCGGCGAGGCCGCCTGCGTGAGCGTGCACGGCGCCAACCGCCTGGGCACGAACTCACTGGTCGACCTCATCGTGTACGGACGCCGCGGCGGCATCCACATGGCCGAATATGCGAAACAGGTGGATTTCAAGCTCATCGGTGATGACGCGCACAAGGCAGCGGAGGACACACTCAACGCAATTCGCAACAACGCCGGAAGCGAGCATCCCGGGCAGATCCGCAAAGAGCTGCAGATGCACATGGACGAACACGTCGGCGTCTTCCGCACCCAGGAGAAACTGGAAGAAGCGTTGGAGGAAATCCACAGGCTGAAAGAGCGCTACCGGCACATCCACATCGACGACAAGGGGCGGCGCTGGAACACCGATCTGATGGAAGCCTGGGAACTGGGCTGCCTGCTCGACCTGGCGGAAGTCACCGCCGTATCGGCGCTGGCGCGAGAGGAATCACGCGGCGGCCACTACCGTGAAGACTTCCCGAACCGCGACGACCAGAATTTTCTGAAGCACACCATGGTATGGAGCGACAACCGCATCACCTATAAACCGGTGCGTATCGGCCGTTACCAGCCCACTGAGCGCAAGTACTGAACCGCAGGGAACATAGACGCCAAGCGCAAAGCAACGGAGTGCCTGTTCATGAAAGTACATCTCAAGATTAAACGTTTCAACCCTGAGAAGGACAAGAAACCTTACTGGGGTGAGTATGATATTGAAGCCGACGAAGGCGACCGCGTTCTGGATGCCCTGCAGACCGTCAAGTGGACCATCGACGGCACGCTGAATTTCCGGCGCAGTTGCGCACACGGCATCTGCGGCAGCGACGCCGTGCGGATCAACGGCCGTAACGTCCTGGCCTGCAAGCTGCTGATCCGCGACGCAGTTAAAAACGGCCAGATCACGGTCGAACCCATCCTGGGACTTCCGCTCATCAAAGACCTGATCGTCGACATGGAGCCGTTTTTCGCTCACTACCGGGCTGTCATGCCGTACCTGATCAACGACACCGACCCCGGCGAGCGCGAGCGATTGCAATCACCGGAAGAGCGCGCTCGCTACGATGACACCACCAAGTGCATCCTGTGCGCCTGCTGCACCACCAGTTGCCCGTCGTTCTGGGCAAGGGGCGAATATGTAGGCCCGGCGGCCATCGTGCAGGCGCATCGCTTCATTTTCGATTCGCGCGATGAAGGCGCCGCACAAAGGCTGCAGGTGCTGGCCGAACCGGACGGCGTGTGGCGCTGCCGCACAATCTTCAACTGCACCGAGGTCTGCCCGCGCGATATTCAGGTGACGAAGGCGATCGGGGAAGTGAAACGCGCACTGATAACCGGCAAACTGGACTGAGAAGGTCTGGCTCCACAACAGGAGCCAGGCCTGTTTGTTCAGGAAGTGAAGACGATGTAAAACGCGATTGCCATGACGGCAATCCACAGCACCAGCAGCAGCGCACGCAGCACACGCTGAATGGCGATCGATGAAACGTAATCTTCGATGACCACACGCAGTCCGTTGAATCCGTGGGTCACGCCGAAGAATATGATCAGTGTCTGCAGAACCTGCCAGAAAGCCCCCACCCACCCCAGGTTCACATCGGGGATATTGCTGTTGATGACATGGTTGGGATTCGGGAAGAACGTCCAGCGCATCAGGGTAGCCAGGTCCATCTGGGTGCGCGCGCCCAGCCACAGCGCGCCGGCCATCGCCAGGAGGCCGGCAATCAGCATGACTGCACCGGACACGCGCGTGAAAACCCACATGACAAACTCCAGCGACCAGCCGCGCCGGGGAACTGTTCTTGATCGCAACATATTGCCGCTCCTTAGCCGCCCGACAGGGCGCGCTGAACGAGGACGAGCAGGGTCAGGCCGTAAACGGGGACGAAGATCAGCCACTGCATCCAGGTAGCCTCGCGCTGGTATTCCAGGAGTTTCGGCCAGGTATCCAGTATGATGACGCGCGTTCCGTTCAGCACGTGGAATATCACACAAAAGTAGATGAAACTCTGGAAAATCCACGACTCGAAGACGGTATTGTAGAGTTTACCAACGTCGCTGCCCAGGTTCTGCAGCAGAAAGGCGGACACGACATGCATGGCAACGAAGACAATCATGCCGACGCCGCTGACACGGTGCAGCGCCCATGACCACATCGTGGTGCCGCCCCTGTATCTCAGCCCCTGCAGGCCGACGCTTCTGCTCGTAGCGCTCATGAGTTCCTCCAGTCAAAAAGTCCGATGTTCGGTGCTGCATCATTATTGCGTCATATTTATGCTGCGCAAAGTGACAATCTACTTGCATTTGGAGTGACAGGTATCCATTACGATACGCAGGAATCTGCTCTACAATTTTGGTCACCTTACCAGTTGCCCCGGCTCCGTGCCCGAAGGCCGCTGCAGTCACATAAAGATAAGGATGGAGGTAGTTGATGGCTCGCTCCGCTAATGTCACGCGCCGAGGATTCATTACGTCTGTGATGGCATTTGCCGGGTCGGTCATGGGTGTCGTCGTCGGTCTGCCCGTGATCGGTTACCTGATTTCACCCGCCCTGAACGCCAAGAAGTCCGACGCCTGGATTCCCGCCGGAAAACTGGACACTTACCCGCTCGGTGTCCCGACTTCTTTCAGTTTTACCCGCACCCAGGTCAATGGTTGGGAAAAGACCGTGAACAGCTTCAGCGTCTACGTCCTGCGCGATGCCAGCAATCAGGTCAAAGTGTTCTCATCCATCTGCACGCACCTGGGCTGTCGCGTCAGCTTCCACAAGAGTTCTGAAGAGTATATCTGCCCCTGTCATGACGCCCACTTCAATATCAATGGCGGTGTCGTATCCGGTCCCCCGCCGCGCCCGCTCAACCAGTATGAGTCGAAAGTCGACAACGGCAACCTGATGATCCATGTCATCGAAGCCTGAAAATCCGGCTTTACCCCTGACACTGCGCATTTCGAGGTGATTGCATGATCAGCAAACGGATGTTCCCCTGGCTGGATGAGCGCCTGGGTATCAGCGGAATCTACAAGACAATCTTTGACCGCATGGTTCCCAAGGTGAACTGGTGGTTCACACTGGGCAGCGCAACTTTGTTCCTGTTTGCGTTGCAGGTTGTAACTGGAATCATGCTCTCGGTTTATTATGTTCCATCGCCGGATAAGGCTTATGACAGCATTCAATACATCATGAATGGTGTCGCCTTCGGCTGGCTGATTCGCGGGATACACCATTGGGGTGCGACTCTCATGGTGATTACGGTATTTCTGCACATGCTGCGGGTTTTCTTTTATGCCGCATATAAATACCCGCGCGAAATAACCTGGACGACCGGTGTGCTGCTGCTGTTGGCTACGCTGGGCATGGGCTTCACGGGCTACCTGCTGCCGTGGGATCAGAAGGCGTACTGGGCGACGACCGTTGGCACGTCAATCGCGGGGGCGGTGCCTGGAATTGGCGATTTCATCCTGCGTGCTCTCAGAGGCGGCAACGACCTCAGCGGCGTGACACTCGCGCGCTTCTTCTCGGCACACATCTGGATGTTCCCGCTGATTATCATCGCGCTGATCGGCGTACACCTTTACCTGGTGATCCGAATCGGCATTTCATCGATACCCAAGGAAAACGAATAGACGCACGGCCTGCAGGCACACAGGCGAACCATCGTTACTGACTGCATGCGTCAATTCTCACAAGGTGTATGGCTATGAACGACGTACAAAAAGTCCAGTACAAAGAGAGATACCTGCGCGCCAAGCGCAATGGGGAGAAATTCTTCCCCGAGTCGCTGTATCGTGACATGCTGGTCATGTTTGCGATCTTCCTGCTGCTGGTTGGCCTGTCCATATTCATCGGCGTTGCCGCCGAACCCAAGGCGGACCCCAGCGACACAACGTATATCCCCCGCCCCGAATGGTATTTTCTCTTCCTCTTTGAGATGTTGAAGTTCTTCCCGGGCAGCCTGGAATGGGTAGGCACAACCATCATCCCGGGCGCGGCGGTCATTGCGTTGCTTCTGTTGCCTTTTTATGACAAGAACCCTGCGCGCCACTGGAAAAAGCGCAAGTTCGCCATTGGCTTCATGAGCGTCGTGGTTGTAGCGATGGTGTTCCTGACGATTCAGGCGGCAGTAACGACACCGCCCCAGAAAAACGCCAGCGCTGTGGCGGCGACTCTGCCGGCACAGATTACCGCCGGCCAGGATACCTATTCCGTGCAATGCGCCGAGTGCCACGGCCCGGATGGCGGCGGCGGTGTCATTAAAGGCGTAAAAGGCCTGGAAGGGTTCAAGATGAAGGCTATCAACGGGCAGGACGAGATGTACACGCGCACCGATAACACGCTGTACAACATCGTCGAATACGGCCAGCCCGACCTGGGCATGCCACCCTTCGGCAAGGCCTTCGGCGGCGAGTTGTCGCGCAGCGATATCGACAATCTGGTCACTTATATGCGCTACTCCTGGGACAACCGGGTGCAGATGCCGAAGGAAGCGGCTCAGGCGAACGCCATTCCGGTGCTGGGGCCTAAGGACATCCCCTCTTACAGTGTGAATATTGCGCCGATCGTCAAGCGCTACTGTGTCTCCTGCCATCGACCGGGCAAAGAGAATAACAACTACCTGATGGGCGGCTACAACGACGTCATGAACAGCGGCGACCACAAACCCAACGTCGTCGCCGGCGATCTGAATTCCAACCTGATCCGCATGATTCACGGGGAGAAAATTACAGCCGGCGGTGCGATGCCGCCGACAAAGTCACTCAGCCCGGACCTGATCGCCATATTCGAACGGTGGGTTAAGGCCGGCGCGCCGGAAAAACCGGCCAAGTAGACGCAAGCCGGGCCGCGGCGTCCCCGACACATCGACGTATCGGGGACGCCTCATTTCCAGAGCATGCGCATCGGCGACCGTGCAGTGCTATTCATCAAGTGTGGGGCGCCGGCGGCGTGTTTTCACCTCCGCCACATAGCGTTTCTGTGCCAGACGCCGCTCGCGAGATGCGCGTGACGGGCGGGTCTGGCGACGCGGCCTGACGGGTCGCAGCGCCTGTCGCAGCAATTCGGCGAAGCGTTGCGTGACCTCGTCGCGGTTGCGCAACTGGCTGCGCTCGGACTGCGACTCCAGGTGCAGCATCCCATCGCTGTCCAGGTACCGCGCCAGGCGCTGTGTCGCCAGCGCACGTTCCGGCTCAGTCAGCCAAGGCGAATGTGCGAGGTCAAACAGCAGTTCGACGGCGGTCTCCGTTTTATTCGTATGCTGCCCACCGGGTGCGCTGCTGCGCGCATAGCGGTAAGCCAGCTCGCTGCGCGGGATGCGCACGCTCTCGTTGATGATCAGCAGGTCTGCCGGGTTGGTTGGCTCGCTCACAGGGCTATCTTAGCGCTTTCGTGCAATTGACCTGCAAGAGCATAATCAACACATGCTGGTTTATCTACTGCAGGGCATTGGCCTCGGCCTTTCCGCGGCAGCGCAGCCCGGCCCATTTCAGGCTTACCTGATCTCGCTCTCACTGGAACGCGGCTGGCGACGCTCCTTTCGCAGGCATTGACACCGCCCGCCAGCCGCCCTACACTTACGCGATACTGGGCTGCGAGTTGCAGGGACTAGCAGTGACAAGCACCAGCGCGTTGTACCACACGCGCGTATGCCGCCATAACAGAATGGCGCGCCATTGCAGTCCTGTGGCCGACATGATGGGGGAATGATGGTTCGTTTCTCTTTCACCGTACTCCTGGCATGCGCCCTGGCGCTGCAGATTGCCGCGGCACCACACGTGCAGGCCGCGCCGTATACGCCACCCGATATCAGTGTTCAGATTGACGCCTATCTGAACCGCGCCGCCATGGCCGGCTCATTCAGCGGCTCGGTTCTGGTCGCACGCCGAGGGCACATCCTGCTGGATAAGGGCTACGGTCAGGCTGACCGCGCTGCACGCATCCCTGATACGCCGCAGACGCGCTACCTGCTGGCGTCCGTGAGCAAGCAATTCACTGCGATGGCAATCCTGTTGCTGCAAAAGGAAGGGAAGCTTAACGTCAGAGACCGCATCTGCAACTATCTCGCCACATGCCCGCGTACATGGAGAGCCATCACAATTCATGAATTGCTGGCACATACATCCGGCATCCCGGACTATATGTCCTTCGCGGATTTCGATGCCGGCATGAATACAGCCATCACACCCGCTGAACTCGTCGACAGATTCAGATATCTTCCGCTTGACTTCGCGCCGGGCACGTCATGGCGCTACAGCAATTCCGGATACGCATTGCTAGGGTACATCATCGAACGTGTGTCCGGTCAGAGCTATTCCGACTTCCTGCAGCGCCGGATTTTCCACCCGTTGCGCATGTCCGCTACGGCCTACGAACCAGATGGCGTCATCGGCGAGGGCACCGCTGTCGGTTACGACGGCCAGAGCAAAGCGGATGCGATGAATCCGACGGTCGCGTATGCCGCTGGCGGGCTGGTTTCGACCGTTGAAGACCTGTATCGCTGGAGCCTGGCCATCAATGACAGTCGCCTGTTGCCGGCCAACCTGACGGCATTGATGCAGCAACCGCAGGCAAGAATCCCCGGCAGGAACGCCGGCAGTTACGGTTATGGGTGGTTCATCCGAGAGCACATGGGGATGCAGGCAATCGAGCATACCGGTGTGCTGAATGGCTTCACGACCCTGATTGCACATTTCCCGCGCGACGATATCACGCTGATTGTCCTGTGCAACCAGAGCGTGGACATGGACGATATCGAGTCGAACCTGCTTCAACTGCTAACGAAACGGAGAGCGCGCGGCGAGTAGAATACCGGGTATGAGACTGTCCGGACTGAACCTGCCCAGGCTTGTCCGCCGCACCAGCGCGCCGCAACTGGTTCTGTATATGCTGATCGCCTTCGGCGCTACTGTCCTCGCCGTGCGGGTGTTTCTGGAGTTGACCGGCTACCCCCGGCTGGGCAATTCCACACTGCACATCGCCCATCTGCTGTATGGCGGCATCGTGCTGACGGCAGCCTGCCTGCTGATGCTCATCTACGGCTCGCCGACTGCACATCGCATCGGCTCGGTTCTGACCGGCATCGGTCTGGGTCTGTTCTTCGACGAGGTGGGCAAGTTCATCACGTCGAACAATGACTACTTCTACAAACCGGCCGCGCCTATCATCTATATCGTCTTCCTCGTCATCACACTCGTCGTCTTCCTGCTCAGGCGGCGCGAACAGCACGCCAGCGACCAGGAACTGATGGTAGATGCCCTGGAGCATGCGGAATTACTTTTCGAAGGCGAACAGACCGAGCAGCGCCACCGTCACATCAACGCCGACCTGGCCGGCATCGCCCGGAAGGTCAAAGACCCCGACCACGCGAAGCTGGCGCTCGCCCTGCAGGAATTCGTCAACAGTGAGGCAGTGCGACCGGGCCGGTCGCAGTTGCAGTTGGCAATTGCTTCCGTAGAGAAATGGGGCCTGCAACGATTTATCCGGCATCGGAAGCTGCTGACTTTCATCCTGCTGGTCATCCTGGCGGTGAACAGCCTGGGCTCGTTGATTGCTTTCGGCGTCTCGGTCGTGGTGCCGGTCGCGTCGCCGGAAGCCGCCCGCGAGATACAACGCCTGTATGTGGCATCGGGTCTGCGGGAGTTCTCGCCCTTTACCATGTCGGTTAACAGCATCGACCTGCTGCTGAATATGGTGACGGCGGCAATCACGTTATCTGGAATCGCATTATTCATCACAGGGCGGCGTTACCAGGGTCTTTTCTGGGTGCAGGCGGCGCTGTTGCTGGATTTATGCGTGGTCAACGTCTTCACGTTCTACGTGGAGCAATTTTCCGCCGCCTTGTGGACACTGGCCAATCTCGCTGTCCTGTTCTATGTCAGGGCTTACCAGCACCAGTTGCGCCAGGTGCACTTGCGCAGCCAGCACGTGGCTTTGGCCTGTCCGGGGGCGGCTCAGGCTGCTCAGGCAGGCGGATCAGAGAGCAGCCGTGCTGCATCCCGCGTCTGACCGCAATGTGAACCTTTCATGAGCGAATACAAACTCTGTGTCATACCGGGCGATGGCGTAGGACGCGAAGTCATCCCCTGCGCCGTCGAGGTCATTCAACACGTACTCCCATCAGTCGCCATCGTCAGCGCCGACGCAGGCTGGGACTGCTTCACTCGCACCGGCAACGCGCTTCCGCCCGCGACGCTGGCTGCAATCCAGGACTGCGGTGCCGCCCTGTTCGGTGCCGTTTCGTCGCCTTCGCACAAAGTGGAAGGGTACCGCAGCCCCATCGTGCAGATGCGGCAGCACTTTAATCTGTATGCCAACCTGCGCCCCACCCGTGAACTGAACCTGTCGGGCCATGACGCCGCGGGCCAGCCGGGGATTGATCTGCTGATTGTGCGTGAAAACACGCAGGGGTTGTACATCGGGCGCGAGTATATGCGCGGCGACGAAGCCATTGCCGAACGGGTCATCACCAGTGAGGCATCCACCCGCATCGGCAGAGTGGCGTTCGATCTCGCGGTCTCGCGCCTGCGCAGGCAGGTCACGATTGTGCACAAGGCCAATATCCTGCCGGTCACGGACGGCGTTTTTCGAGACGCCGTGCGCGCGGTCGGGGCCGCATACCCGGATGTCAAAATCGACGAAGTGCTGGTAGACACCGCCGCTATGCTGCTGGCATCGAAACCGCGCCAGTTCGACGTGATTGTATCGACCAATCTGTTCGGCGATATTCTTTCGGATGTCGCCAGTGTGTGGGGCGGCGGGATGGGCGTCGCACCCGCATTGAATCTTGGCGATAGCGTCGCCATCGCCGAACCGGTGCACGGCAGTGCGCCGGATATCTCCGGCAGGAATATCGCCAATCCCGCCGGCGCCATCCTGAGTGCGGCGATGCTTCTGCGGTACCGCTGGAAACTGGTGGATGAAGCGGAACGTGTCGAACGCGCCGTCTTCACCGCAATCAGCCATGGCATTCGCACTGCCGACCTGGGCGGGCAGGCAACGACCAGCGCAATGGCGCACCACATTCTAGACCTGCTTTGACGCTATGCAAATCGAGCCAATACTGCGTGCCCTGAACGGTCTACAGTTTGTCCCTCTCCGGCGCAAACCGGGAACGGCGACGGGGGAGCGGCGCAGCCCGCGACGCGGTCGCTCAGTGGAATTTGCGGACTACCGCGATTACACCCCCGGCGACGATCCGCGCCGCGTCGACTGGAACATCTATGCGCGTCTGGAACGCCCCTACATCAAACTTTATGAGGACGAAGAAGACCTGACGGTGCATGTGCTCCTGGATGCCAGCCCGTCCATGCAGTGGCGTGAGGAAAACCAGCCGGTATCTCCAAAATGGGAACGCGCCTGCCAACTGGCAGTAGCCATGAGTTATATTGCGTTGACATCCGGCGACCGCTTGATTGTGGAGACCAGCACACGGGCGCGTATCGGCCCTAAACGCGGCGCGGCGGCGACATCCGCCGTGATGGAATTTATCGAACGCGAGGCGCTGCCGCCTGAGATGGCGGACGGTCGCCTGCCGGCTCATCGCTCCGGGCAGGGCGTGAGCCTGAATAACTGGTGGAGGCGCTACGCGCTGGATGCCCGGCCGGGGCTATGCATCGTCATCTCGGATTTTCTGGATGCCGACGGCTATGCCGAGGGGTTGAACGCGCTGGGCAGCAGCCGGCTGGATGTCGGCGTTCTGCACACATTAAGCCCGGCGGAGCTGGACCCGGAGTTTGCAGGCGACCTGAGGTTGCGCGACATCGAGACCGCGGCGACACAGGACATCAGCCTCGACGATGCGGCGCTCATCCAGTACCGCCAGCGCCTGAACCAGTGGACCGGCGAGATTGCCGAATTCTGCCGCAGGCGCGGCGGCAAATATCACCTGACCGACACCAGCGAGCCGGTCGAAAAGGTCGTTCTGCGCGATTTACGGCGCGAGGGTTGGGTCGTGTAGTGAGCATCCTGAACCCGCTTGGCCTGCTGTTCGCTCTTTTGGCAGTACCCATCATCCTGCTGTACCTGCTGCGCCTGCAGCGTCGCGAGCAGACCGTATCCAGCACTTTACTGTGGCGGCAGGTGATTCTGGATCGCGAAGCCAACACCCTGTGGCAGCGCCTGCGCCGCAACCTGTTGCTGCTGTTGCAGTTGCTCACGCTGGCGGTGCTGGTATTCGCCCTGATCCGGCCTTACTTGAACCTGCCATCGACCTTGAGCGGCCGCCTGGTTATCCTGCTGGACGGCTCGGCATCGATGCAGGCGACGGATGTGGCGCCGTCGCGCTTCGAGGCGGCCAGAGCCGAAATCCGCAAACTGATTGACCAGATAGGCCCCAGCAACGACATGACCATCATTCTGGTGGACGGCTCGCCACACGCACTCGTCAGCGCCACCTCGAGCAAGAGCGAACTGAACGCCGCCCTCGATGCCGCAAGCGCGTCGCTCCAGACCGCCAACTGGAGCGCAGGCGTCGCGCTGGCCTCCGCCGCCGGCGGTGGCGGCGCTGACGGGCAGGCAACGACCATCGTCTACAGCGATGGCGTGAATGCGAATGACCTGCAGGCTCTGACCGGCAATGTGCGCTACATTCCGATCGGGAAAAGCGGCGACAACATTGCGATATCCACCCTTTCTCTGCGTAAAACTCCGCGCGGTCTGGCTGCATTTGTGCGCGTGAACAACACCGGCAGCGTCGACGACCGTGTGCTGGTATCGATCAGATCGGACAATTTGTTACTCGACGCCCGCATGCTGAATATCCCGGCCGGTCAGTCGGCGAGCTGGACAATCGACGGCATCGACCCGCAGGTGTCGTCGGTTCGCGCCGCGATCGACCAGGCGGGACACAATGACCTGCCGATAGACGACGTGGCTTACGTCGTCAATGAAAAGACTGCGCAGCGGCGCGCCCTGCTGCTGACGCCCGGCAACCGTTTCCTGGAGCAGGCGCTGGCAGTGCTGCCCAACCTGCACGTCACGCGCGCCATTTCAGCGCCGGTCCAGGCGGACGCCAGACCCTATGACCTGTATGTGCTGGACGGTTTGACGATGACGCTGCCGGCGCATGCCAGCGTCCTGTTCATCGGCGCGCAGTCGGTCTTCACCACCAGCGGCACGTTCAGCAGCACGGCATTCATGCGCTCCGAGCAGCACCCGGTCTTGAATTCGGTGGACTGGCGCAATGTAAACGCGCTGGATATCTACCGCATCAATGCGCCGGCATGGCTCAAGCCGATCGTGCTGTCCGACAATGGTCCGATGCTCTACGCCGGCGAGATGCTGAAGCAGACCGACCCGTTCTGGCGAGTCGTCGACATACCGTTCAGCCTGCAACTGAGCGATCTGCCTCTGCAGGTAGCTTTCCCGATACTGATCGCCAATAGCGTGGAATGGCTGGCGCCGCCGCAGGGATTGAACATTCCGGCCGGCGTCAAACCGGGGGATGTGGTGGCGCTGCCGGCGGGCGCCATCGTGCAGAGACCGGATGGCAGCCGCGTCGCGGTCGGCCAGCGCGGATTTGCACAGACGGATGCACTGGGCGTGTACAGCGTGCTGTACAAGGATGTGGCGGGTATGTTCACCGTCAACTTCTCGAATCCTGCGGAGTCGAAAATTGCCCCGAATCCGGACCTGCACATCGGCGGGCAGACCCCGGCCGATCGATTGAAACCGCAGTATTCCCAACGGGAATTCTGGTCATGGCTGGCCGCCGCCGCATTAGTCCTGCTGGTCGTGGAATGGTGGGTC